>DYBS01000014.1:20953-22602 GCA_019418525.1 Clostridiales bacterium | reverse complement strand
GCGAGTTCGAGTTCCTCACCGGCAACTCCATGGCCTTCCTGCCCTCGGGCAGCATTCCCTACCAGCAGTACATCCTGGACGAGAGTCCGTCTCTGGCCTCCCTCCTGAAGGCGGAGGGGTACGACACCCTGGCCTTTCACCCGGGGGAGCGCACCTCCTGGCAGCGCAACCAGGCCTATCCGCTCCTGGGCTTTGACCTCTTCAAGTGCGGGGAGGACATGGACGTGCCCCAGACCATGGAACACGGGTACGTCAGCGACGATTCCGACTTTGCCCAGGTCATCTGGGAGTTTGAGCACAAGGAGGCGGGGGAGCCCCTCTTCCTTTTCAACGTGACCATCCAGAACCACGGGGCCTATACCGTGGCCGACTACCCGGCCCAGGTGCAGCTCACCGACCGGCCGGGACAGTTCCCCATGGCGGAGCAGTACCTCACCCTGGCCAACAAGAGCGACCAGGCCTTCCAGACCCTGGTGGACTACTTCTCCCAGTACGACGAGCCCACGATCATTATTATGTTCGGCGACCACCAGCCCTCGGTGGAGCAGGAGTTCCTGGATCTGGCCTACGGCGTCACCCAGGACGAGATGACCATGGAGCAGTACATGGGAAAGTACCGGGTGCCCTTCGTCATCTGGGCCAACTACCCCCTGGACACGACCCAGGGGCCGGAGAATACCAGCCTCAACTTCCTGGGGCAGTATCTGCTGGCCTACGCCGGCATCCAGACCGACGCCTACGGCTCCTTCCTGTGGGAGGCCCAGACCGTGCTGCCCGCCCTGACCTTCGTGGGCTACACCGACACCGACGGAAAGGCGTACAGCCACCTGGAGACCAACCAGTACACCCCCCTCATCGAGGACTATCAGCGCCTGCAATACGACCGGCTCTTCGGAGCGGGGAGCGAGCCGCGCATCTGATAACGCAAAAAAGAGCCCTGTGCCGCGCGGCACAGGGCTCTTTTTACTGGAACCAGAGGGTCATGTCGTATTTGAAGGTGCGGTAGTTCTGCATGGTACAGTCGTACTCGTACTCCCGGATGAGCTGGCCGTCGGGGTCGTACTCGCCGAACACCATGGCCACGCCGCTGTTTACCACCCAGTTCTCGCTGCCGTCGCAGAGGGAGCCGTTGGAGACGATGCTGGAGTAGGGGACGTCGAAGCTGCGCTCCAGGGAGAAGGTGCGCGCGTTCTCGTCAATGCGGTAGATGTACACCTGGCTGGTTTCGCTGCCGCTGCCGTAGAGGTCGGTGCCCACGCTGTCGGCCACCTCCAGGTCGAAGTCCCGGCTGTTGAGGGACCAGTAGTTGTTGTTGTAGAGGGCCAGGTAGTAGACCCCGTCCTCCTCACCGTCGGCGTAGTACTCCACGCAGTGCTGGCCGTACTGGGGCACGAAGTCGCCCTCCCGGGTGAGGCAGGCGTCGGCATAGGGGGTGTCGGTCCAGAAGCCCTCGTCGCCGCAGAGCCAGTCCACCGTGGCATCACCGTGGAGGTCCGCCACCTTGAGGATGGTGGAGGTCTCCCGGGAGGAGACGATCAGGCTGTCGTCCTCGGGGCGGTAGAGAAGGCTGTTGAGGTGGATCCAGTCCCACTCGCCCACCTGCCAGAAGAAGTCGTCGGTGGGGCCGATGACCCGGGTCATCTCAAAAT
>DYBS01000014.1:20082-20943 GCA_019418525.1 Clostridiales bacterium | reverse complement strand
CAAAATAGGGCTCCAGCAGCTCCCGGAAGTCCATCAGCTCGGTCACCGCGCCGCTCTCCAGGTCGATGGAGAGGAGCCGGTCCTCCACCGTCTCACCGCCCACCTCCTCGGCCAGGGCCAGCACCTCGCCGTCGGCGCCGAAGCCGATGTCGTGGTGCAGGTCATAGCCGTCCAGGTCGTAGATCTGGGTCACCTGGCCCAGGCCGTTGATGCGGGCCAGCTTGGAGGAGGAGACGCAGGTGATGATCTCGTCCCCGTCAAAGAGGACCCGGTCCAGGCCGTAGCCCTCCAGCACCATCTCATAGCGCAGGACGCCGGCGTTGTCGTAGAAGAAGCCGTAGCCGAGATAGCCGTTGACCCGCATCATGGTGAAAAGGCCCTCGGACTGGGGCTGGTCGGAGGGCCCGGCGGTGCTCTCCAGAAGGGTGTCGTAGCCGGAGCTGGCTTCGGGCATGTCCACCGAGAAGGTGACCATCTGCCGGACGTTGCCCCAGCTGCCGGTCATGGTGAGGGTGACGTGGTTGGTCTCGCCGGGCACCAGGCCAATGAGCTGGAACTCGTGGGTGCGGGTGTACGCCTCGCCGGAGTGGTCGGCGGCCACGGCGGTGAAGTCGGGGATGGCCTCGTCGTCCACATGGACGGTGTAGCTGACCTGGGTGGGCTGGTCGGTCTCAAAGTACAGATACAGCCCGTTGCTGCCGGTGCCGAAGGGGTTGAGCACCGCCAGGGGGGTAGTGGCGGTCCAGGTCATGCCGGAGGAGGTTTTCACTTCCTCCAGTACGGCGGAGAGCCGCTCCTGGACACCCGGGTCGTAGAAGGTGAAGCCCTCCTCTTCAATGTCCTGGGGGACCAGCTGCAAGG
>DYBS01000014.1:18220-20072 GCA_019418525.1 Clostridiales bacterium | reverse complement strand
CCCGCAGTCCGTCGCCCAGCTGGGCCTCGGTGAGGTCCACCTGCCACTCGTCGTTTTCCTCCACGGTGTTGCCGGTCTCAAAGGACCAGTCGGTGCGCACCACATGCTCCTGTGCGGTGAAGGCCTTGGAAACGGCCAGCACGATCAGGGGCACGGAGATGACCAGGACCACCACCACGATCGCTGCGATCAATCCGATCTTTTTCCATCTCTTCGCTTTCATATGTTTCTCTCCCTATAAATATTTGTTCTCTAATGATAGGAGATAACGGCGAGGATGACGCCCAGCACGGTGAGGATGACACCTACCAGGCGGTTGAGGAGGAGCGGGTCGGCCCGGGTGGCGATCTTGGCGGCCACCTGGGCCCAGATCAGGGTAAAGAGTACGCACAGGACCAGCAGGTCCAGCCGGGGGAAGCTCCCGAGGGCGAAGTGGCTGGCCGCGCCGGTGAAGGCGGAGAAGGTCATGACGAACACGCTGGTGCCCACGGCAGTCTTGAGCTCGTAGCCCAGCACTACGGTCAGCACCAGGAGCATCATCATGCCGCCGCCGGCGCCGAAAAAGCCGCAGATCAGCCCGATGCACGCCCCGCCCACGGCGCCCTTGAGGATCTGCGCGGTACGGGAGCCCTTCTGCATGGCGTGGCTGGGGGAGGTGACGGGCAAGATCAGGAATTTCAGGCCCAGGATCAAGGTCATGGCCACCGAGAAGCCGCCCAGCGTGTTGTTGGGGACGAAGGTGGACAGCCAACTGCCTACCAGGGTCATGCTCAGCACGCCGCACATCATGACGATGCCGTTTTTGATGTCGATGGCGCCGCACTTGGCATAGGTGCGGGCGCTGGCGGCGCTGGCCAGCACGTCGCTGGCCAGGGCGATGCCGATAGCGTCGTAGGCGGGCAGACCTAGAAAGGTAATGAGCATGGGGCTGATGACGGTGGCGGCGCTCATACCGGCGAAGCCGGTGCCGATGCCGGCCCCGGCCCCAGCCAGGAAACAGATCAGAAGTTCGTACCAGAATGACTGCAAATCAGGGCTCCTCCTTCGCTTCTCCACAGGTCTGCCCCAAGGCGTTTTTTGGGATAAACAACAGAATAACACCGGAACCTTAAGCGCCGCTAAAGAAGAGGGAGGCCGTGCACATTTTAGTTGGCAAACGAATTATACTTGAAAGAAACAAATCTGACAAGTAAAATATAGCATACATGTACCACCTGTGCCAAGGAGACGGCAAGGGTACTTTAGTCTGTCTTAAGGCCGGCGTGGTATGCTGGCTGGACAACAGGGAGGTGGAGATCGATGAGACTGCTGGTGGCGGAGGACGACCCCAAGCTGCTAAAATCCCTCATACACATCTTCGAGAGCAACAAGTTCAGTGTGGACGGCGTCTCCAACGGGAAGGACGCCCTGACCTATGGGCAGTCCATGGAGTACGACGGGCTGGTGCTGGACATCATGATGCCGGGTCTGGACGGCATCCAGGTCCTTCAGACCCTGCGGAAGGCGGGGGTGACCACCCCGGCCCTCTTTCTCACCGCCCGCACCGAGGTGGCCCAGCGGGTGGAGGGGCTGGACGCCGGGGCGGACGACTACCTGCCCAAGCCCTTCTCCACTGCCGAGCTGCTGGCCCGGGTGCGGGCTATGCTGCGGCGGAAGGATACCTACCTTCCCGACCTTTTGACGGTGGGGACGGTGACCCTCAACCGCTCCACCTACCAGCTCTCCTGCGGCGGGCGGGTGCAGGCCCTCAGCGGCAAGGAGTTCCAAATTTTAGAGATGCTGATGCAGGCCCCCGGCACCATCATCGCCACCGAGCGCTTCATCACCCACCTGTGGGGGTGGGACACCACGG
>DYBS01000014.1:16521-18210 GCA_019418525.1 Clostridiales bacterium | reverse complement strand
GTGGACACCAGCGTGGTGTGGGTCCACATTTCCAACCTGCGCAAGAAGATCAATGCCATCCAGGCCCCGCTGGACATCCGCTTCGTCCGCAACGCCGGGTATGTGCTGGAGGAGCGGCCATGATCGACCGCCTTCAGAAGCGCTTCATCCTTATCAGCGCCGTGTCGGTGCTGGTGGTGTTCGCGGGGGTGTTCGCGCTGCTGGCGGTCTTTGGCGGCGCCCAGGTGGAGCGGACCATGGACACCCTCACCGACGCCATCGCCGCCAACGACGGTGTCTTTCCTGAATTCCGGCCCGAGGAGCAGGAGGGGCCGGACCAGCGCTTCCCCTACGGCAGCATCATCGACGAGGAGACCCGGTTCAGCACCCGCTTTTTCGTGGTCTGGCTGGACGGGGCGGGGGAGATCCGGCAGGTGAACAGCGACGCCATCTCCTCTCTCACGGGGGAGGAACTGGAGGAGTACGCCCGGCGGGCGGTGGACCGGGGGAGAGAGCGGGGCTGGATCTCCGACTACCGCTATAAGGTCCTGGACACCGATACAGGGAGCACAGTGGTGTTCGTCAACGGCAGTATGAACAAGTCGGTCACCGGACGGCTGCTCTTCACCGCGTTTATGGTGCTGCTGGGCAGCGCGGGGCTCATCCTGCTCCTGATCCTCCTCATCTCCAAGCGGGCGGTGCGCCCGGTGGCCGAGAGCTACGAGAAGCAGAAGCAGTTTATCACCGACGCCAACCACGAGCTCAAGACCCCCCTGACCCTGATCCTCTCCAACCTGGACATCGTGGAGTCGGAGGTGGGGAAGAACGAGTGGCTGGACGACATCCGCAGCGAGGGGGAGCGGATGGGGCTTCTCATCAACCAACTGGTGACCCTGTGCCGGATGGACGAGAGCCAGGCCCACATGGTCCTCTCCGACTTCGACCTGAGCGGGGCGGTGGCCGACACGGCGTCGGAGTTCGAGCCCCTGGCGGCCGAGCGGGACCTGAGGCTGGAGGTGCGGGTGGAGCCGGGCATCAAGTACCAGGGGGACGAGGCCCTCATCCGCCGTCTGGTGTCCATCTTGCTGGATAACGCGGTGAAATACTGCGACGCCGGCGGTGCTATCCGGTTGGAGCTTGTTCAAAAGCGCCACATCGTGCTGACGGTGGAGAACACCTACGCCGACGTGGGAGCGCTGGAGCTGGAGCGGCTGTTTGACCGCTTCTACCGGGCGGACAAGGCCCGGACCTTCTCGGGCAGCTTCGGCGTGGGGCTGTCCATCGCCCGGTCCATCGTGAAGAACCACCACGGCAGCATCACGGCCTACCGCCGGGAGGGGAACATCGGCTTCCGGGCGGAGCTGAAATAGGGAGGACGGAGCCCGTTCCGGGCCCCGTCCTTTTTTGCGCCCGGGCGGAATTTCTTTAGCGCCAGTTTAGGGTGGCCGCTTATACTGGACGAAGTCTGGGCGGCCCCGGCTGCCCGGAAACAGCCAACACAGGAGGTTCCGCTATGATAAATGTGCAGCACCTGACCAAGTATTACGGCGATTTCCTGGCGGTCAACGACCTCTCCTTTACCATTGAGGAGGGGCATGTCTATGGTTTTCTGGGCCCCAACGGGGCGGGCAAGTCCACCACCATGAACATCATGACCGGCTGCCTGTCCGCCACGTCGGGCCGGGTGGAGATCGGAGGGGACGACATCTT
>DYBS01000014.1:13306-16511 GCA_019418525.1 Clostridiales bacterium | reverse complement strand
TATGAACGAGACGCCGGAGGAGTATCTCCGCTTCGTGGGCGAGGCCAAGGGCCTGCGGGGGGAAGAGCTGAAGGGGCAGATCGACCAGGTCATCGGACAGGTCAAAATTGAAAATGTCCGGGGCCGGCGCATCTCCGACCTCTCCAAGGGCTACAAGCAGCGGGTGGGCATCGCCCAGGCCCTGCTGGGCAACCCCAAGGTGATCATCCTGGATGAGCCCACCGTGGGCCTGGACCCCATCCAGATCATCGAGATCCGGGATCTCATCAAGGAGCTGGGGCGGGAGCACACCGTCATCCTCAGCTCCCACATCCTCTCCGAGGTCCAGGCCATCTGCGACCAGATCCTCATCATCGCCCACGGCAAGCTGGTGGCCTTCGACACCCCCGACCGGCTGGAGCAGAATCTTCTGTCGGGCAACCAGATCCAGTTCACCGCCGAGGCCGGGGCCCAGGAAGTCCGGGAGATTCTGGCCCAGGTGGAGCATGTGACCGGCCTGGAGCTGGAGGAAGGGGAAGAGGGCCGGGTGACGGCCCGGCTCCAGACCGACAGCGGAGACCTGTACGCCGTCTCCCGGCAGATCTTCTTTGCCTTTGCCAAGGCGGAGAAGGCCCTGCTGGAGATGACGCTGAAGAAGGCCAGCCTGGAGGATATCTTTCTGGAGCTGACCGAGAATCATGACCCGGCCGCGCCCGCCGAGGACGCACCCGCCGCCGGGGAAGAGGAGGAACAGGCATGACCGCGGTTTTGAAACATGAATTGAGGAGCTATTTCCACTCCTTTACCGCCTATGTGTTCGGCGCGTTCCTGCTGGCCATCGTGGGCATCGGCTCCATGCTGTACAATTTACAGGCGGCGGTGAGCAATTTTGAGTATGTCCTCAGCTTCGGCAGCGTGGTGTTTGTGGTGATCGTGCCCATTCTGACCATGCGGGTGCTGGCCGAGGAGCGGCGGCAAAAGACCGACCAGCTCCTCTACGCCCTGCCCATCACCACCACCCAGGTGATTCTGGGCAAGTACCTGGCCCTCCTGGTGGTCTATCTGATCCCCCTGGCTGTCATCTCCATCTACCCCGCCATCTTCGCCCAATTCGGCGACGTGTATCTGCCCACCTCTTACGGCTCCCTCTTCGCCATCTTCGTCATGGGCGCCGCCCTCATCGCGCTGGGGGTGTTTATCTCCTCCCTCACCGACAACCAGGGCCTGGCGGCGGGCATCGGCATCGCGGTGATTCTGTTCAACTATTACAGCGTCAGCCTCTCGGAATACGTCTCCACCACCGCCTGGGGCTCGGTGGCCGCACTGGTGGTGCTGCTGCTGGCGCTGGGGGCGGTGATCCGCTACCTGACCAAGAACGACAACCTGGCCTGGGGCGTGTGCCTGGTCCTGGCCGCGATTCTGTGCGTGGTCTGCCTGGTGGATGCGTCCACCTTCGAGGGCCTGCTCCCCGCCGTGATGAAGCAGCTCTCCCTCTTCGACCGCTTCAGCGCCTTTGTCAACGGCATGTTCGACCTGACCGCCATCGTGTACTACCTGTCGGTCATCGTATTCTTCCTCTTCCTTTCGGTGCAGTCCATGGAGAAACGGAGGTATAACTGATGAAACGCTGGAAACACACGGACGGCGGGCAAAAAGCGCCCGGCAGCCGCATCGCCTTCCAGGGCGGCTCCTACTCCCTGATCGTGACGGCGGTGGTGCTGGCCATCCTCATCGCGGTGAACGTGTTTGTCACCGCCCTGCCCACCAACCTGACCAAGTATGATATCAGCGCCCAGAAGCTCTATTCCATCACCAGCAACACCAAGGTAGTGGTCAACGCCCTGCAGCAGGACGTGACCATCTACTGGATCGTCCAGTCCGGCGAGGAGGACGATGTGCTGGAGAATTTGCTGAGCAAGTACGAGAGCCTCTCCGACCACATCAGCGTGGTGAAGAAGAACCCCGACGTGTACCCCACCTTCGCCGAGCAGTACACCGATGAGACGGTGAAGAACAACAGCCTGGTGGTGGAGAGCGGCGACCGCAGCCGCTTTATCGGGTACGACGACATCTATGTTCAGGAGGCCAACGTCTACTCCTATAACTACAACACCTCCTTCGACGGCGAGGGGGCCATCACCTCCGCCATCGACTACGTGGTCACTGAGGACCTGCCCCAGCTCTACGTGCTGGAGGGCCACGGCGAGGCCGACCTGCCCGAGACCTTCCAGGACCAGGTGGAGAAGGACAACATCGAGATCAACACCCTCTCCCTGCTGACCGTGGACCAGGTCCCCGAGGAGGCCGACTGCGTCCTCATCTACGCCCCCTCAACCGACATCTCCACCGAGGAGAAGGACATGCTGGCCGACTACACCCAGAACGGCGGGCGGCTGCTGGTCATGGCCGGCCCCTCCAAGGAGGCGGACCTCACCAACCTATATAGTCTCCTGGCCGACTACGGCGTGGAGACCTGCGACGGCATCGTGGTGGAGGGCGACCGGGAGCACTACACCGGCTACCCCTATGTGTTGCTGCCGGAGCTGTCCAGCGACCCCATCACCGACTCCCTCATCGAGGAGAACTACTTCCCCAACATGCCCATCTCCAAGGGCCTGCTGACGGACAACGCCGACAGCGCGGTGACCACCCTGATGACCACCTCCGACGCGGCCTTCAGCAAGGTGGCGGGGTACGACCTCACCACCTATGAGAAGGAGGACGGGGACATCGACGGGCCCTTCGCCCTGGCGGTGTCCATCGACTGCGGCAATGACGGCCAGATGGTCTGGTTCTCCTCCTCCAGCTTCCTGGAGGACATGTATAACGCCCTGTCCTCCGGGTCCAACTCGGACCTGGCCATGAACGCCCTGTCCTCCCTCATCGGCGAGAGCGAGTCCATGGCCATCCGCAGCAAGTCCCTGAACTACAACTATCTGAGCATCAGCGACTCCACCGCCTCCCTGCTGAAGGTGCTGATGATCGGCGTGTTCCCCCTGGCCTATCTGGGCGTCGGGGTGGGCGTGATTCTCAACCGGAGGAGGGTACAGCATGAAGCGGGCTAAACGCATCTATATCCTGCTGGGCGTCCTGGTGGTGGTGTGCGTGGCGGCCTTCGCCGCGGTCCACCACCAGGAGGAGACCGAGCGCATCGCCAACACCGACGCGGTGATCCTGGAGATCGACCCGGATACGGTGGACACCCTCTCGTGGAGCTACGATACCG
>DYBS01000014.1:5380-13296 GCA_019418525.1 Clostridiales bacterium | reverse complement strand
AGCTTTGCCTTCCACAAGGACAGCCAGTGGCTCTACGACGAGGACGACGCCTTCCCGGTGGACCAGGACAAGATCGGGGAGCTGCTGGACCTCTTTCAGTCCTTCGGCGCCTCCTTCATCATTGAGGACGTCACTGACTACGGCCAGTACGGCCTGGATGACCCGGAGTGCACCATCGACCTGACCGCCGGGGACACCAGCTATGAGATCCAGCTGGGCGCCTTCAGCACCATGGACTCCCAGCGCTATGTCTCCATCGGGGACGGAAACGTGTATCTGGTGTCGGAGGACCCCATGGACTCCTTTGAGGTCACCCTCAGCGACCTCATCCAGCAGGACGAGGTCCCCGGCTTTGACCAGGTGTCCAGCCTCCAGTTCACCGGCGCGGACAGCTACGAGGCGGACTACCAGGAGAAGAATACCTACACCTTCTGCGAGGACGACGCCTACTTCGTCCAGAAGGACGGCGCCTGGCTGCCTCTGGACACTGACCTGGTGAAGAGCTACCTGAACACCCTGGAAAACCTGGACCTGACCGACTACGTGACCTACAAGGCCACCGATGAGGAGATCCAGAACTGCGGCCTGAATGACCCGGAGATGACCGTCACTGTGGCCTACACCACCGAGAACGAGGACGGCGGGGAGGAGAGCGGTACCTTTACTCTCTCCGTCAGCCGCGACCCGAAGCAGCGGGATACCGCCGTGGACCAGGACACCGACCCGGAGGACATCACCGCCTACGCCCGGGTGGGGGACTCGCCCATCCTCTACCAGATCAGCGGCAGCAGCTATCAGGACCTGATGGCCTGCACCTACAACGACCTGCGCCACCAGGAGGTCTTTACCGCGTCCTTTGACGCCATCACCGGCCTGGATGTGGAACTGGAGGGGCAGAGCTACACCCTCACCGCCAAGGGCAGCGGGGACGACAAGACCTTCACCTATAACGGCGAGGACCAGGACGCCGCTGACCTCAAGGACGCGCTGGAGGGGCTGACCGCCTCCAGTTTCACCGACGAGAGCCCCACCCAGAAGGAGGAGATCCGCCTCACCATCGCCGTGGACAATGACAACGTGGGCCAGGTGGAGATCGCCTTCTACCGCTACGACGGCGAGCAGTGCCTGGCCGAGGTGGACGGGGAACCCACCTGTCTGGTGCCCCGGACCGCCGTGGTGGACCTCATCGAGGCCATCAACGCCATCGTCCTGTAAAGACAGAAAGAAAGGCCCTGGGGGCTTCCATTTGGAAGCCCCCAGGGCCTCTTTATGTAGAGAAGATTACGGCTCCACTGCGTCCAACAGGCGCTGGGCCAGCTCCGGGTCGTGGCGCTTGAGGGCGATGGGGCGGCCCTCCCGGTTGATGAAGCAGTGCTCGCTCTCCCCCTCGGCCCGGAGCACCCCGGTGTCCCGGTCCCGCACGGTGTAGGCGAGGCGGTAGCGCACGTTCCCAAACTCGGTGAGCCGGGCCTGGATGGCCACGGCCTGGCCGAAGCGGGCGGCCTGCTTGTAGCGGCAGCGCACCTCCAGCACGGGGCTGAGGAAGCCCTTCTCCTCCATGGCGGCGTAGGGGAGGCCCAGCTGGTCCAGAAGGTCCATCCGGGCCTCCTCGAACCAGCGGATGTAGTTGGAGTGGTGGACGAAGCCCATCTGGTCGGTCTCGTAGTACTGGACGGTGTGGATGTAGTCCTGCACGAAAATCACCTTCCTGTTGCTGTTTTTTACCTCTATTGTAGCACGGAACGGGGGCCTTTGGCAAAGGGGGACTTGTACAAAGCGGGAATCATCGTGTATAATATATAATATTATGGACACGTCCAATGAGGATGCGTCAATCTGAATCACTCGAGGTGTACCTGTGAAAAAACGATTTTTGACCGCCCTTGTGGCCGGCCTTCTGCTCCTGTCCGCCTGCTCCGCCCCGGCCTCCCAGGCCACGGCCACGGAGAGCGCGCCCGCGCAGACGGACGACGGGACCCTACACGTCCTGGCCACCACCTACCCGGTGTATCTCTTCACCACCGCGGTGACCGCCGGGGTGGAGGGGGTGGAGGTGAGCCTGCTGGTGAACCAGCAGACCTCCTGTCTCCACGACTATACCCTGACCGTGAACGACATGAAGGCCATCGAGGGGGCCGACGTGGTGGTGATGAACGGCGCCGGGCTGGAGGACTTTATGGACGACGCCCTGGCCGCCTCTAAAATGCCGCGCATCGACTGCTCGGAGGACATCACCCTCCACGCGGCGGTGGACCGGGACGGCCACAGCCACGACGAGTACGACCCCCACATCTGGATGGACCCGGTCAACGCCGCCGCTATGGTGGACACGGTGGCCCGCCGGCTGGGGGAGCTGGATACCGCCCATGCCGACGCCTATGTGGGCAACGCCTCCATGGCCAAGGAGTCCCTGACCTCTCTGGAGGAGGAGGGGAAGGCCACGGTGTCCGCCCTGGGCCACAAGGAGCTCATCACCTTCCACGACGGCTTCCAGTACTTTGCGGAAGCCTTCGGCCTGAGCATCCTGAAGTCCATCGAGGAGGAGGAGGGGGCGGAGGCCTCCGCCGCCGAGATCCAGGAGATCGTGGACCTCATCGGGGAGTACCAGGTCCCCGCCATCTTCACTGAGGTCAACGGCTCCGACGCCACCGCCCAGGCCATTGCCCGGGAGACTGGATGTAACGTCTATCAGCTTAATATGATCATGAGTGGGGACGGCACCGGCCTCACCCCCTATCTGGAGGCCATGGAGGCCAATCTGAATACCCTGGTGGAGGCGCTGGGATGAGCGTACGCAAGCATGAAAACTGCGGCGGCGGCTGCGCGGGCAGCTGCTGCCTGAAGGTCACCGACCTGGGGGTGCAGTTCGGCGGGGAGGAGGTCCTCCACGACGTGTCCTTCCACCTGCACTGCGGGGAGATCGTGGCTCTCATCGGCCCCAACGGCGCGGGCAAGAGCTCCCTGTTCCGCACCATCCTGGGCCAGGTGCCCCACAGCGGCACCATCGAGTTCCAGCGGGCGGGGGGAGACAAGACCCGGCCCCTCATCGGCTATGTGCCCCAGTCTCCCAGCTTCGACCGGGGGGACCCGGTGAGCGTGCTGGACTTCTTCGCCGCGGCGGTGGACCACTGGCCAGTGTTTTTACCCATCCCCAAGGACCTGCGCCGCCGGGTGGAGGCCTGCCTGGAGCGGGTCCACGGGGAGCAGCTCATCGACAAGCGCCTGGGGGCGCTCTCCGGCGGAGAACTCCAGCGGGTGCTGCTGGCCCTGGCCCTGGAGCCGCTGCCCCACATCCTCATTCTGGATGAGCCCCTGTCCGGCGTGGACATCGACGGTGAGAAGCAGCTTCTGGACATGCTGGACGAGATCCGCACCCGCTTTGACCTGTCCATCCTCCTGTCCACCCACGATTTTGCCACCCTGGACCAGTACGCCGACAAGGTGATCCTGCTCCGCTCCAGCGTGCTGAAGGTGGGCACCCCCACCCAGGTCCTCTCCAGCCCGGAATTTCAGGAGGTCTTTCACCTGAGTATCAAAGGAAGGGGGGAGGCGTGATGGAGTTCTGGTACGATCTGGTGTCCCTGCTGCCCTTTGACTGGGCGCAGCCGGGGAGCATGCTCTTTATGAAAAATGCTCTCCTGGCTATTCTGGTGATCTCGCCCCTCTTCGGGCTCATGTCCACCATGGTGGTGGAGAGCCGCATGTCCTTCTTCTCCGACGCCCTGGGCCACTCGGCCTTTACCGGCATCGCCATCGGCACCATTCTGGGCCTCGTGGACCCGCTGTGGTGCGCGGTGGCCTTTGCGGTGGTGTTCGCCCTCCTCTTCACCTATGTGCGCCACCACACCCAGATGGCCAGCGACACCATCATCGGAGTCTTTTCCTCCACGGCGGTGGCTCTGGGCATCTTCATCGCCACCCTGGGGGGCGGCAGCTTCACCAAGTTCAATGCCCTGCTTATCGGCGACATCCTCAGCGTGGAGCCGGGGAAGATCGCCCTCCTCTTCGCCATCCTGGTGGTGGTGGTGGGGCTGTGGGTGTGCTCCTTCAACCATCTGATGCTCTCCTCGGTCCACCCGGCCCTGGCCGACAGCCGGGGCATCCGGGTCTTTTGGCAGGAGGCGGTGTTCTGTGCCGCCATCGCCGTGGTGGTCACGGTGTCCATGACCTGGGTGGGCCTGCTGGTCATCAACTCCCTGCTGGTGCTCCCCGGCGCGGCGGGGCGGAACCTGGCCCGGAACATGCGCCAGTACCACGCCTTCTCCATTCTGGGGGCGCTGGTGTGCGGCGTGGCGGGCCTGCTGACCTCCTACTATGTGGGCTCCTCCACCGGCGCCTGCATCACTCTCTATCTTGCGGCCTGGTTCGCGCTGACCTTCCTCCTGCGGAAGGGACGCCAGTAAGCGGCCGACCGGCCCGAAAGAAGGCTTTTTGTATGAAAACCGGAATCGTGCTGGAGGGCGGCGCCCTGCGCACCATCTTCTCCAGCGGTGTCACCGACGGCCTGCTGCGCAACGGGGTGGATTTCGACTACCTCATCGGTGTGTCGGCGGGCATCGCCTACGGTGTGAGCTATATGTCCAAACAGTTCGGCCGGAATCTGGAGATTTTGACCCGTTACGCCAACGACAAGCGATACATGGGGGCCCGGAACCTCCTCAAGCCGGGCAACCGCTGCTATTTCGGCCTGAAGTTCACCTACCAGGACATCCCCGACAAACTGGTGCCCTTTGACTACAAGACCTTCGCCGCCTGGCCGGGCCTAGCCGAGGCGGTGGTCACCAATGTGGAGACCGGCAAGGCCGAGTATCTGGAGGTGCCCCGCACCGACGACAACCACTTCCAGCTCCTCCAGGCCACCTGCGCCATGCCGCTGATGTTCCCCGTCTACACCATCAACGGGAAGAAGTACCTGGACGGCGGGGCGGCCGACGCCATCCCCTACCGCCGGGCCTTTGAGCAGGGCTGCGACAAGGTGGTGGTGGTCCTCACCCGGGAGCGGAGCTACCGCCGCCAGCCGGAGAAGCTCCAGAAGGCCATCGACCTGCGCTACCGGCAGTACCCCGCCTTCTGCGAGACCATGCGCCGGCGCTGGAAGGTCTATAACGCCGACCGGGAGGAGCTCTTCCGGCTGGAGAAGGAGGGGAAGGTGTTCCTCTTCGCCCCCGAGAACACCCAGGGTTTTTCCCGGGTGGAGCGGGATCAGCAGAAGATCCACGCCCTCTGGCAGTCGGGCCATGACCAGGCCTGTACCCGCCTGGAGGAGCTGCGGGCTTTCCTGGGCGCGTGAACATTCCTGAAATTTCGGTCGGAGATTCACAATCTGGTAACAATTACATGCTATACTGATCTGGAATAACACAATCAGGAACTGCGAAGATCACGCGGCAAAGGAGGAATTACCTATGGCAACGAATCCCAATTATGGACTGATCACCCCGGAGATCGAGGCGATGGCCGAGATGACCCGCGCCAACAGCAGCATCGACCCGGCGGATTATGTGCGCTATGACGTCAAGCGGGGCCTGCGCGACCTGAACGGCAAGGGCGTGGTGGCGGGCTTGACCGAGGTCTCCGACATCATCGCCAAGAAGGTGGTGGACGGCAAGGAGGTCCCCTGCGACGGCGAGCTGTACTACCGCGGCATCAACGTGGAGGACCTGGTGAACGGAGTGCTGAAGGAGAAGCGCTTTGGCTTTGAGGAGACTGCCTATCTCCTGATGCTGGGCCGCCTGCCCAACGCCAAAGAGCTGGAGGAATTCCGCGCACAGCTGGCCTATTACCGGTCGCTGCCCAACAACTTTGTGCGGGATGTGATTTTGAAGGCACCCAGCAAGGACATCATGAACTCCCTGGCCCGAAGCGTGCTGAATCTGGCCTCCTATGACGAAAACGCCGACGACATCTCCCTGTCCAACGTCATGCGCCAGTGCATGCAGCTGGTGGCGGTGTTCCCCCTGCTGGCGGTGTACGGCTACCAGGCCTACCACTATAAGGAGGGCAACAGCCTGTACATCCACGCCCCCAAGCCGGAGCACTCCACCGCCGAGACCATCCTGGCCCTGCTGCGGCCCGACTCCTCCTACTCCTACTGGGAGGCCCATGTGCTGGACATCTGCCTGATGCTCCACGCCGAGCATGGCGGCGGCAACAACTCCACCTTTACCACCCATGTGGTCACCTCCTCCGGCACCGACACCTACTCCTGTATGGCGGCGGCGCTGGCCTCTCTGAAGGGCCCCCGCCACGGCGGCGCCAACATCAAGGTCATCCGCATGTTCGAGGATATGAAGCAGGTGGTCCACGACTGGAAAGACGAGGACGAGGTGCGCCATTACCTCCAGGCCCTGCTGGACAAGAAGGCCTTCGACAAGTCGGGCCTCATCTACGGCATGGGTCACGCGGTGTACTCCCTCTCGGACCCCCGCGCCAACATCCTCCACGGCATGGTGGAGAAGCTGTCGCGGGAGAAGGGGAGAATGGAGGAGTACGAGCTCTACTCCCTGGTGGAGCGGCTGGGTCCCGAGGTCATTGCCGGAGAGCGGAAGATGTACAAAGGCGTGTCGGCCAATGTGGACTTCTATTCCGGCTTCGTCTATCACATGCTGGACCTGCCGCTGGAGCTGTATACCCCCCTCTTCGCCATGGCCCGCGTGGCCGGCTGGGGCGCCCACCGCATCGAGGAGCTCATCAACATGGGCAAGATCATCCGGCCCGCCTACCAGTATGTGGGCCACCACCAGCCCTACTCCCCCCTGAGCGAGCGCTGAAATGAGAGATCACCGGGCGGACGCCGGAAACGGCGTCCGCCTTTCTCCGCGCTGAGCGGAAATTTTGAGAGAAAAGAGAGAATTGTTTTGAAACGCATCCTGACCCTGGGCATTATTTCGTCCTTTTTCTTCGCCTTTACCTTTATCTTAAACCGGAGCATGAACCTCTCCGGCGGCTATTGGATCTGGAGCGCCTCGCTGCGCTATCTGTTCTCCCTGCCCATCCTGCTGGTGCTGGTGGGGGTACAGGGGAAGCTGAAGCCGGTCTTTGCCGCCATCAAGCGGGCGCCCGGGGCGTGGCTGCTGTGGAGCACCGTGGGATTCGGCCTCTTCTATGCGCCCCTCACTTGGGCGTCCGACTTCGGCCCCTCCTGGCTCACGGTGTCCCTGTGGCAGCTGACCATCGTGGCCGGTGTGTTTTTAAACCCCCTGTGGGGCAAAAAGGTGCCCCTCAACAGCCTGGGGGCGGTGCTGGTCATCCTGGTGGGGGTGTTCCTCATCCAGTGCGAGAGCATCCTGTCCGGCGAGGCCGGGGGAGAGGCCCTCATCTGCGTGGGGCTCATCGCCGTGGCGGCGGTGGCCTACCCTCTGGGGAACCGCAAGATGATGACCCTGTGCGGCGAGGAGCTGGACACCCCCCAGCGGGTGCTGGGTATGACCATTTGCAGCGTGCCCTTCTGGCTGGTCCTGTCCGCCGTGGCGGTGGCCCAGAACCGGCTCCCCGACGGGAACCAGCTCTTCCAGGCCTTTTTGGTGTGCCTCTTCTCGGCGGTCATTGCCACGCTGCTCTTCTTCCAGGCCACCAATCTGGCCAAGAGCGACCCGCGGCTTTTGTCGGTGGCGGAGGGCACCATCGCGGGTGAGATCGTCTTTACCCTCATCGGCGGGGTGGTGCTGCTGAAGGACCCCCTGCCCAGCGCGGTGCAGTTCGTCGGCATCGCGGTCATCATCGTGGGTATGCTGCTCAACTGCCGAGCGGCGGCCGGAACGAGTGCGTAATGTAATGTAAGGAGCCCGGAGAAAGGAGACAACATGGGCAAGACCGCGGAGCTCTGGCGGGAGCGGACCCGCCGCTGGTTCCGGCAGTGGAAGAGCACCCTGCCCGCCATTCTGATGGGGGGGGTGCTCTTCCTGGTGTGCATGAAC
>DYBS01000014.1:0-5370 GCA_019418525.1 Clostridiales bacterium | reverse complement strand
CTGCTGGTCACCATCTGGTATGGGGACGATTTCCAGCCCAGAAGCTATTTCCTCTACGGCTTCGCCTTCGTGCTGGGGCAGATGAACCGCTGTACGCCCGCCGACCTGGGGCGCTGCGCCCTGGCATGTGTGCTGTGCGGGGTGCTCATCGCCCTCTTCGTGGCGGTGATGAAGCGCCTGCGCCCCACCCCCGACCCGGGAGAGAAGGCCCTGCTGGCGGCCTTCGCGGAGCTCACCGACCGTCTCTCGGCGCTGGAGGGCGGGCCCCGGAGCTACCGCACCATCGTGGCCCCCGCCACAAACTACGCCAAGGCCATCTACGGCGACGTGCTGAAGCAGTGGGGCAAGCTGAACAAGGGTCAGGCGTGGTACTTCGCCACCCTTACCTGCGTAGAGCAGATCCGGCTCATGATCCGGCAGAGCCTGGACCGGGACCGGGTGCTCACCGGAGAGGAGGAGCGCTACTACCAGCACATGCGTCAGGCGCTGTGGCTGGATGAGGTGAGCGACGAGGCCCTGGCCGCCCTGCGGGACCGGGTGGAAAAGCTGCTGGCCACTCCCGCCCCCCGACATAGCCACCGCTGGCGGGCGGCGCTGCGGGATCTTATAAGCCAGCTGGACCTGCGGGAGGACCGGAAGAGCCGGGCCTGGTCGGTGCGCGCTGCCCTGGGGGTGAAGCTGCGTCAGCTGCGCCAGGGCCTGTCCATGGACAGCGCCTGGGTGCGCTTCGCCATCAAGGCCACCGTCCTCAACACCCTCACGTTTGCTCTGGTCTACCCCATGCCCTTCGTGCGCCGGGTGTGGATACCCATGACGGTGTACTGCATCCTCAACGTCTTTCACAAGGACGAGCGGAAGCAGGCCTACGAGCGCATGGTGGGCACCGTTCTGGGCGTGCTGGTGTTCGCCCTGGTCACCGAGTTTATCCCCGGGGACCAGACGGTCAAGAGCATGGTGTTCCTCTTCGTGGGCTTCTCCATCATGTTCTCCATCCAGGACACCCGCATCATCACCCTCATCGGCACCCAGATCTCGGTGCAGAGCTTGTGGGCCCGGTCCATGA
The DNA here is from genome assembly GCA_019418525.1 of Clostridiales bacterium. Classification (GTDB taxonomy): domain Bacteria; phylum Bacillota; class Clostridia; order Oscillospirales; family Oscillospiraceae; genus Pseudoflavonifractor_A. Next base: position 4,307 of record DYBS01000014.1, on the reverse strand, counting down.
CGGTGTCTCAGGCCTTGGAGGGGCGGTTCCTCAGCATTCTGGCGGCGGCAATGTGCGCCTGTGCCGGGGGCTTCATCCTCTTCCGGGTGGAGAAAGGGGACCTGGTGCGCAACCACACCCGGGACACAGTGGACAACCTGCGCCGGCTGCTGGCCGGGCTGCGGGACCGGAAGGGCACCGGGGAGGGGGAGCTGCTGCTGCGCAACCTCCTGGCCATCGACGCCACCGAGCGCCTGCTGGCCGGGGAGACCGACCCGGCGGCGGCCCACTGTCTGGAAGAGCTGCTCCCCAAGAGCTACGCCCTCCAGGCCCGGCTGGTGCAGCTCTTCCTGGTGCTGCGGCACCGGGCCATGCTGGGTGTGGAGCGCAGCGAGCTGGCTGGGGATATGCAGCGCCTGGATGAGGCCCTGTCTGCCCTGGGCAGCTAGGGAATTTTGTCCAGAAGCGCTGGAAGAGTCCGGCTGAGCTAGGAAAAGGCTGTGAAAATGTCCCCTTGCCAAGGACGCGGCGATGTGGTAGTATAGAGCAGAAAGCTCTGGACCGCGCCGGCGGTGTGGGGCACGGCGGACCTCCGCCGGTCACCGGTCGAGAACAAAGGCGTTCCGGCTCCCCTGGGAGCGGAGCGCCTTTTTTGGTATACCGGACAAGGAGGCGCCCTATATATGGATTTGAGGGAAAGGGGACGGATACTCATGGAGTATACCAAGGAAGAGATCATTCGCATTATGCGGGAAGAGGACATCAAGTTCATTCGGATGCAGTTTGCCGATATCTTCGGCCAGCTGAAAAATGTGGCCCTCACCGCTTCTCAGATCGAGAAGGCGGTGAACAACCAGATCATGTTCGACGGCTCCTCGGTGGAGGGCTTCGTGCGCATCGACGAGTCCGACCAGTGCCTCTATCCCGATCTGAACTCCTTTACGATCTTCCCTTGGCAGGCCCAGTTCGGCAAGACGGCCCGGCTCATCTGCGACGTGCACAACACCGACGGTTCCGCCTTCATGGGCGACCCCCGGAACGTCCTCAAGCGCACCCTGCAGAAGATGCGGGACATGGGCTATGACACCTTCAATGTGGGTCCCGAGTGCGAGTTCTTCCTCTTCAAGACCGACGAGCACGGCATGCCCACCACTGAGACCAACGACGAGGCGGGCTATTTCGACCTGGGCCCTCTGGACCACGGTGAGACCACCCGCCGGGAGATCTGTCTGGCCCTGGAGGAGATGGGGTTTGAGATCGAAGCCAGCCACCACGAGAACGCCGCCGGCCAGCACGAGATCGACTTCAAGTACGCCGACGCCCTCACCGCCGCCGACAACATCATGACCTTCAAGCTGGCGGTCAAGCTCCTGGCCCAGAAGAACGGCCTCCACGCCACCTTTATGCCCAAGCCCATCTTCGGCGTGGCCGGCTCCGGCATGCACACCAACATGTCCCTCTTCAAGGACGGCAAGAACGTGTTCTACGATCCCAACGACGCCCGTGGCCTGTCCAAGGAGGCCTACTCCTTCATTGCCGGTATCCTGGAGCATGTGAAGGGCATCACTGCCATCGCCAATCCCCTGGTGAACTCCTATAAGCGCCTGGTGCCCGGCTACGAGGCTCCCTGCTACCTGGCCTGGTCGGCCTCAAACCGCTCCGCCCTCATCCGCATCCCGGCGGCCCGGGGCCAGTCCACCCGCGTGGAGCTGCGCTCTCCCGATCCCTCCTGCAACCCGTATCTCACCTTCGCTGTCTGTCTGGCCGCCGGCCTGGACGGCATCGAGAAGGGCCTCACGCCGCCCGACGAGATCAGCGAGAACATCTATGCCATGGATGATACCACCCGCACCGCCCACGGCATCGAGAGCCTGCCCGACTCCCTGTCCAACGCCATCCGGGCCCTGCAGGCCGACCAGCTGCTGATGGACACCCTGGGGGACCACGTGTCCAGCTACTACATCCAGGGCAAGCGCAGCGAGTGGCGGGAGTACAAGACCCGCGTGTCCTCCTGGGAGCGGGAGAAGTATATCATGAACTATTAAGCGCCCTGACCCCACGGAGTCCGGGGCGGCGGGGGAGATGAGACGATGGAACGGGTGCTGCTGGTCTTTGAGAACGAGAAGACGGGGGAGAAGATCCGCGCGCTTCTGGAGCAGAGCGGCGCGGCCCGGGCCGTCCTCTGCCGCACCGCCGCCCAGGCCCGGGTATTTGCCGCCCAACAGGGGATCGGCACGGTGGTGTGCTCCTACCGCTTCCCCGACGGAAGCGCCCGGGAGCTCTTCTACGACCTGCCCAGGGGGAGCACCATGGTGCTGCTGGCCCGGCAGGACATGCAGGCGCTGTGGATGGAGGACGGGGTCTTTCGCCTGAGCCCCCCTATCTCCCGGCGGGCGCTGCTGGAGACCCGCCCCACCCGCAGCGAGGAGGAGTGGGAGCTCATCGCCCGGGCCAAGACCGCCCTTATGGAGCGGCACGGCATCGGGGAGGGGGAGGCCCACCGGATGCTCCAGAAGCGGAGCATGGACCAGGGGCGTAAGCTGGTGGAGACCGCCCGCCTGATCCTGGAGGAGAAACAACCCTGAGGAGGTGCGCATTTGCTGCGGTTCACCAAGATGCACGGCATCGGAAACGACTATGTGTTCGTGGACTGCACCAAAGAGACTCCGGCCCACCTGCCGGAGCTGGCGAGACAGATCTCCCACCGCCATTTCGGCGTGGGGAGCGACGGCCTTATCTGCATCTGCCCGTCGGAGCGGGCGGATTTCCGGATGCGCATGTTCAACGCCGACGGCTCCGAAGGGGCCATGTGCGGCAACGGCATCCGCTGCGTGGGCAAATTTGTCTACGACCGGCGGATGACGGAGAAAACGGTCTTAACCATAGAGACCGCAGCGGGTGTAAAGGAATTACACCTGCAGGTAGAGGGCGGAAAAGCGGTGGGCGCCACCGTGGACATGGGGGAGCCCTGTGTAGGCGAACCCCTTGTGCTGTCAATCTATGAAAAGGAATATCACTTTACACCGGTGTCGGTAGGCAATCCCCACGCCGTCCTGCTCTGTCCTCATCCGGAGGACATGGATCTGGCCCGGATGGGCCCGGCGGTGGAGCGCCACCCCGCCTTTCCCGGGCGGGTGAACGTGGAGTTCGCCGCCGTGGAGAGCCCCCATCGCATCCGCCTGCGGGTGTGGGAGCGGGGGAGCGGGGAGACCCTGGCCTGCGGCACCGGAGCCTGTGCGGCCCTGGCGGCGCTGGCGACCCAAGGCCTGTGCGAGCGGGACGTCATCGCGGCGCTGCCCGGCGGAGAATTGCATCTGCGCTGGGCAGAGAGCGGCCACATCTACATGAGCGGTCCGGCGGTGACCGTTTGCGAAGGAGTTTACAAATATGGTACAGATCAACGCGAATTTCCAGAAACTGCCCGGCAGCTACCTCTTCTCTGAGATCGCCCGCCGGGTGAGCGCCTATACCGAGGCCAACCCGGACAAGAAGCTCATCAAGCTGGGCATCGGGGACGTGACCCTGCCCCTGCCCGCCGCCGTCACCGCCGCCATGCACGCGGCGGTGGACGAAATGGGCACCGCCCAGGGCTTCCACGGCTACGGCCCCGAGCAGGGCTATGCCTTCCTGCGGGACGCCATCGCCCAGCAGGACTACCGGGACCGGGGCATGTCCATCCAGCCCGACGAGATCTTCATCTCCGACGGCGCCAAGAGCGACTGCGGCAACATCGTGGACCTGTTCGGCGTGGACAACAAGGTGGCGGTGTGCGACCCGGTGTACCCGGTGTACGTGGACACCAACGCCATGGCCGGCCGGGCCGGGGACTTCAACGAGGCCACCGGCCGCTGGTCCAATCTGGTCTACATGCCCTGCGTGGCGGAGAACGGCTTCATGCCGGAGCTGCCCGGGGAGGACGTGGACATGATCTACCTGTGCTTCCCCAACAACCCCACCGGCGCCGCCGCCACCAAGGAGCAGCTCCTGCCCTGGGTGGAGTACGCCAACCGCACCGGCGCGGTGTTGCTGTACGATTCGGCCTACGAGGCCTTCATCACCACCCCCGGCGTGCCCCACTCCATCTATGAGATCCCCGGCGCCGAGACCTGCGCCATCGAGTTCCGCTCCTTCTCCAAGACCGCCGGCTTCACCGGCACCCGCTGCGCCTACACCGTGGTGCCCAAGGCCCTGGTGCGCCAGGGGGCCAGCCTGAACGCCATGTGGAACCGCCGCCAGTGCACCAAGTTCAACGGCGTGCCCTACGTGGTCCAGCGGGGCGCGGCGGCCATTTACACCCCCGAGGGCCGCGCCCAGGTGCAGGCCAACCT
>DYBS01000139.1:1703-6145 GCA_019418525.1 Clostridiales bacterium | reverse complement strand
GCACACCGCCCTCTCCGCCGCCGCAGACCAGCCTCCTGGTCTCCGGCGGCGGAGAGGGCGGTGTGCTCGTCGTTGAGCTTGCCCAGCTGGCGGCGCAGCTCGGCTTGCTTCTGCTCGTTGGCCTTCAGATTGCTCTGGCGCTTGTACTCACGGTCGTTGGCCTCACTCACCATCCGGTCCCGCTCCTGCGTCAGGTTCTCCAGGTCCTTGCGCACCTCGGCCTCCCGGGCCAGGTTCACATTGTGGAGGTTCACGTCGGAGCAGGCCTCGTCGATGAGGTCGATGGCCTTGTCGGGGAGGAAGCGGTCAGTGATGTACCGCTCGCTCATGGTCACGGCCATGCGGCACATTTCGGGGGAGATGGAGACGAAGTGGTACTTCTCATAGTAGGGGGCGATACCCTTGAGGATCTTCACGGCATCGTCAATGGAGGGCTCCTCCACGATGACGGGCTGGAAGCGGCGCTCCAAGGCGGTGTCCTTTTCAATGTGCTTGCGGTACTCGGTGAGGGTGGTGGCGCCGATGACCTGGATCTCGCCCCGGCTGAGGGCGGGCTTCAGGATGTTAGCGGCGTTCATGGAGCCCTCAGCGTCGCCGGCTCCCACGATGTTGTGGACCTCGTCAATGACCAGGATGATGTTGCCCAGCTTCTTGATCTCGTCGATGAGGCCCTTCATGCGGCTCTCGAACTGGCCGCGGAACTGGGTGCCCGCCACCAGGGCGGTCAGGTCCAGCAGGTAGACTTCCTTGTCCAGCAGCTTGTAGGGCACCTGCTTGTTGTAGATGCGCTGAGCTAAACCCTCGGCGATGGCGGTCTTGCCCACGCCGGGCTCACCGATGAGACAAGGGTTGTTCTTTTGACGGCGATTGAGGATCTGGATGGTGCGCTGGATCTCTTCTTCCCGACCGATGATGTTGTCCAGTTTGCCCTCGGCGGCCTTCTGGGTCAGGGAGATGCAGTAGTTCTCCAAAAACTTCCGCTTAGGCGGGCGGTCGCCCTTAGGATTTTTGTCCTCCCGGTTCTGACGGGGGGGCGTGTCGCTGTTGGGGGCGGTGTCGCCGCTGTTATTCTGTGCGCCGAAGAGCTTGTTGAGGAAGGGGAAGGTGGCAGTCTTGCCGTCCTCCTCGTCATCCTCCTCGTCGGAATCGGTGGGGATCAGTCCGGCTAGGCTCTCAGGAGAGCCCATAGCGTTCATCATCTCACCGGTGAGGTTGTCCAGATCTTCCTCGGTGATGCCCATTTTCTGCATCATATCCTGAAGGGGCTGGATGCCCAGCTCCTTGGCACACTTAAGGCACAGGCCCTCCGTTTTGGAAACGCCGTTCTCCAGCTTCTGGATAAAGACCACGGCGATATTTTTGTGACAACGGGAGCAAAGGGTCGGCTGCATGGTGATTCAACTCCTTTATCACGCGGCCTATCCGGCCGCGCCCGGGAGGGCAGTTCCTCCCGGATGATGATTCTAATTCGAAATTATGAACTGGGTATGAATATATGGCAATTTCCACCGTTATTTGGACTTTCTGCGTCCGGTGACGGTGAGGTACTGCCACAGATAGCCCACGAAGGCGGCGATGGTCAAAGCCAGGGCGAAGGAGATGAGTCCGGTGGCCCAGTGCCGGGGGATCTCAGGGAAGAGGACCAGGGCGGCGCAGACCACAAAAAAGACACCGGTGGAGGTCTTGCCCAGCCAGTTGGAGGGGATCACGTCGTCCACCTTGCGGTACATGGACAGGGCGCCCAGGCCCATGGCGGCCTCCTTGAGGAAAAAGACCACCACGGCCCACACGGGGATGATGCCGTCCACAGTGATGCAGATAATGACGGTAAAGGTCATCAGCTTGTCGGCCAAGGGGTCCAGCACCCGGCCAAGCCGGGTGATCTGATTGAAATGCCGGGCGATCCAGCCGTCCGCGATGTCGGTAAAGAAGGCCAGGGCGTAGACGGCGGCAGCCCAGCGGTGGGCATTGGGTTCGCCGTTGAAAAAGACCAGGGCGAACACTGGTACCAGCGCCAGCCGGATCAGAGAGAGTAGGTTTGGGATGTTCATCTTTCTATCACCTCGTAGGAAAAGGGGAGGGGTATCAAGTCCCCCGCCGGAGCAGCATACCCGGTACATCCAGGAAGAGCTTGAGCAGGTGGGTGTCCCGGACAGTTTCCTCGGGAATGGCGTGTCCCAACACCTCCAGCAGCCACACGGCCAGCAACAGCAGTGCGATGCCCTCCACCAGACCGATGGCGGCGCCGCCAGTCTTGTTGAGGAAGTGGAGCACCGGCAGCCGGGCCACCAGGTTGAGAGTGCGGCTCAAGATGCTCCACGCGGCCAGAAGCAGGGCGAAGGCCACGGCAAAGATGACCCGGTAGGCCACTGACTGGGCGATGGAGGAGGCCACGGCGGCGGCGGCGCCGGCAGCGGCCTGGGTGACGCCCTGGTCCACCGCCTGGTCTACGGCATCAATGAGACTCTCATAGAGCCCCAGGCCGCGCAGAGCCTCCAGGATGGCGGGGAGATCCCCGTCTTCACCATCGGGGAGGGCGGTATTAGGGTCGGGGACCGAGGCCTCCAGCTGCTCCTGAATGGCAGAGGCAAAGTGGGGTTCGATGGCGTCGGCCACCATAGGGGACAGGGTGCGGGCTGCGATACCGGCCCCGGCGAAGGCCACTACGAAGGCCAGCAGCCCGCACAGGGAGGCCACCAGGCCCTTGGAGGCCCCTCGCCACAGGAAGAGGGCCAGGACGGCCACCACGATCAGATCCAGGATAAGAGACATGGACAAAACCTCCGATCAATTGGGAACATAGAGATGGGCCGAATCGGCGTTGAGGAGTAGAGTGGAGCCATCGGTGCGCTGGAGGACACGCCGGGCGCCCTGGGTGGTATCCAGGGAGCGGTAGGAGTCCAGATCCCGGGTGAAGAGCTCCAGCTTTCCGGCGGTGAGCACAGCAATGTAGTTGTTTGCCGCCGAGAGGGAGAGGATCTGCTCACTGTAATTGTGCTCGGCGATCACCTCACCCTTGGCGTCCACAGTACGCAGCACGGCATCGCTGCCGGCGCGGTACTTGCCCAGCAGCAGCACAGCGCAGCCGGAGGCGTCCAGGGAATAGTTTTTCAGATAATTGCCGCTGTAATCATAGAAACCGGTACGCTCGGCCTTGGAGGAGTAGACCGAGAGGGTGCTCTCGCCCACCAGCCAGATTCCGTCCGTGCCCCAGTCCAGGTCCAGTACCACATCATTGCCCACCGAGGCGGTATAGTCGGGCTCCACGTCCTCCTCGCTGCGGTTGGTGCGGAACAGCTCCAGCTGGGAGCCGAAGGTGCTGCTGTCCAGTCCGAGGGTGACCAGGGCCACGGTGTCTCCGTTGGGGGAGACTGCCGCGTCGGTGACAAAACGGCTGGAAAGGTTGATGCGCAGCAAGGGAGTGAAGGAGGGATCGTATATGGTGACGGCACCCTTATAGCCGCTGGTCTGTGCGGTGATGGCGATATATCCGTTCTCGTTGATCCGAGCGGAGAGAAGGCTCTCGCCCTCCTCCAGGGAGAGGGAAAAGACCTGCTCTGTACCAGAAAAGGCGAAGAGCTCCCGCCCGCCGGCGTCGTAGACCAGCGCGGTGTGCTCGTTGGCGTCAATGACCGGATTTTCCATGGTGGACACCGTCTCGTTGAGCACTAACTCGCCGCTGGGAGAATAGAGCTGGATGGTGGAGGAGGAGCAGACCAGCAGCCCTCCATCTACCGAGGCGAAGGAGTTGGCGCTTCCCCCCTCGAAGGTAAAGGAGTCGGTCTGGCCGCTGTCGCTGCGCTCCACGCCCAGATAGCTGATCCAGCGGCGGAGGCTGTCCAGGTTGTACTTGTCCCGATTGGCCACAAGGAACACCGCCCCGGCCACCAGGGCCAGGGTGGTGAGAAAGGCGAGAAAACGGACAAAGAGATTGGGCCGCTTTTTGGGCGGGGGAGATTTGGGTTCCAGAAGTTCCATGTTGACCTCCAAAAAGCCGCGGTATCGTTATAAAACAGGGACCACCTCGCCCAGAGGCGGGGTGTCGTACCACAGGCGGGTCATGTACAGGCCGCCGGGGGGCACGGTGGGACCCGCGGCGGTGCGGTTGCGGTTTTCCAGGATGGTGGGCACGTCGTCGGCGGAGAATTTCCCCTCGGCGGCGTAGACGCAGGTGCCCACCATGGCCCGCACCATGTTATAAAGGAAGCCGTTGGCGCACACCCGGCACACGATGAGGTCGCCCCGGCGCTCGATGTCGAAGTAATGGACGGTGCGCACGGTGGACTGCACCTCGGTGCCCACCGACTGCACGGCGGCGAAGTCGTGGGTGCCCACGAAGTGGGAGGCGGCCCGCTGCATGACGGTCTCGTCCAGGTGCTTGGGGTAGAACCAGGCGCGATTGACATAAAAAGCATTGCGGATGCGGGAGTTGTAGATGCGGT
>DYBS01000139.1:1200-1693 GCA_019418525.1 Clostridiales bacterium | reverse complement strand
GTATAAGAGACAGGTCGTCGGGCAGGCGGGTGTTCACCGCCAGCGGCAGGCGGTCGCAGGGGATGCGGGAGGAGGTGCGGAAGTTGGCCACATAGGTCTCGGCGTGGACGCCCGCGTCGGTGCGGCCCGCGCCGGTGCACTTCACCGGATGGCCCACCACGGCGGCCAGGGACTTTTCCAGGGTCTCGGCCACGGTGATGTCGTTCTTCTGCACCTGCCAGCCGTGGTAGGCGGTGCCCACATACATGAGTTGTAACGCGATGTTTCTCATAGATCCTCCCATGCCCTCAGTGTAGCACAACGGGAGGGCGAGTTGTGTTAAATTCGGATTAAGAATCCATAAAACGGTTATAGACCAAACTTTCCCAGCACCACCACAGCGGCTACCAGAGCCACGCCCAGAGCCAGAGCGGCGTAGTCGATGCCCCGGTAGCGCAGCTGGCGCAGGCGGGTGCGGCCCTCGCCGCCGTGGTAACAGCGGCACTCCATGGCC
>DYBS01000139.1:0-1190 GCA_019418525.1 Clostridiales bacterium | reverse complement strand
GGATGATGTTGCCGCTGTCGAAGTCTGCGCCCCGGGCCTTCTGGGCGGACATGATTTTGTCGGTCTCCTCGATGAGGGTGGGGATGAAGCGCAGGGCGATGGACATCATCATGGCCAGCTCATGGACCGGCACCCGGACCTTTTTGAGGAAGCCCAGCAGGTTCTCCAGCCCGTCGGTGAGGAGGATGGGGGAGGTGGTGTAAGTGAGGAGGAAGGTGCAGGTGATGAGGAGGATGATCCGCAGGATCATGAAAATAGCGGACCAGATGCCCTCGGGGTAGATCTTCAGCACCCAGAACTGCACGAGGGGGTCGCCCTCGCCGGGGGTGTAGAAGAGGTTCAGGATACCGGTAAGGATGACGATGATGAGAACCGGCTTCATACCGCCCACGATGGCCTTGAGGCCTACTTTGGAAATGGCCACAGCGGCGGCCAGCACCGCGATGACCACCACGTAGGAGACCACGTGCTTGGAGAGGAAGAGGGCCACGATGTACAGCACCGTCAGCAAAATCTTGGTCCGGGGGTCCATGCGGTGGAGGATGGTGTTTCCGGGGAAATACTGCCCCAGGGTGATGTCTTTCAGCGCCATTTACTCCGCCCCCTTTTTCGCCAGGTAGTCCAGCACGGCCTGACGGGCCTGCTCGATGGTGTAGACCGACGGGTCGATGTCCAGCCCCATGGACCGCAGGCGGTGGAACACCCGGGTCATCTGGGGCACGCCCAGGCCCATGCGCTCCAGCTCCTCCCCGTGGCGGAAGACCTCCCGGGGGGGACCGGCGAAGGGGATGGTCCCGTCGTTGACCACCACCAGGCGGTCCACGGTCAGGGCGACCTCCTCCATGGAGTGGGACACCAGGATAATGGTGGCATCGTGGGCGTCGTGGTAGTCCCGGATGTTGCCCAAAATCTGCTCCACGCCCACCGGGTCCAGCCCGGCGGTGGGCTCGTCCAGCACCAGCACCTTGGGCTCCATGGCGATCACGCCCGCGATGGCCACCCGGCGCTTCTGGCCGCCGGAGAGCTCAAAGGGGGACTTCTCCAGCTGCTCGTCCCGCAGACCCACGAAGTGGGCGGCCTCCCGCACCCGGCGGTCGACCTCGCCCTCGTCCAGGCCCATGTTCTTGGGGCCGAAGGAGATGTCCTTGTAGACGGTCTCCTCGAAGAGCTGATACTCCGGGTACTGGAAC
>DYBS01000138.1 GCA_019418525.1 Clostridiales bacterium | reverse complement strand
GGGTGGCCCAGTCCCCCTCCCCCATGGTGCGCACCCGGTCCAGCAGAACGGCGCCGCACCGACGAAAATCCGCAATTTCCCCCGCCCAGGGGGTACATAGATAGGGCTCCGCCTCTTCCCCATTACCCGCCCGCAGCAGTTCCCGCAGGTGGGAGGCCGAGGCGAAGCCCCCCGCTGCGCCACCGTCGTGGTCCACGCCCTGCCGCTGCACCGCCAGGGCCTTCCAGTGGGGCGGAATGGCCCTTAAATACTCCACCGCCAGGTTGGCGTTGGGCTTGTCCAGCACCGAAGGCCCGCCCAGCCGCTCCTCCGCCGCCCGCTGCCGGGCCACCGGGAAGGGCAGCCCCTGGGCGGCGAGCTCTTTCACCCGGGCATGGTACTCCGGCTCCTCCAGCACCGCCGCGCTCGCCCGCAGGGCGGCGAGGTCCGCCGACTCGCTGCCGAAGGAGAGGGCATTTACCACTCCCGTCCCGGCCAGCACCTCCACCGCCCCACGGGCAAAGGTTTCCGCCGAGGCGCAGGCCCACACGGTAGGGAGCTCCAGCACCAGGTCGGCCCCGGCTTCCACCGCCCAGGCCGCCCGCTTCCACTTGTCGGTGACGGCACAGTCCCCCCGCTGGACCCAGTGTCCGCTCATGGCGCACACGATAGCAGTATCGGCGCCCAGCCGCCGCCGGGTCTCGGCAATGTGCCACCGGTGCCCGGTGTGAAAGGGGTTATATTCGGCTACGATGCCGGTTCCTGCCATGTCAGTTCCTCCCAAGTCGAAAAAAGTGCCGCCGCTCCAAAAATTCCGGTTGTCCTTTGCCGCGGAATAAGCTACAATAAAAGTAGCCTTACGGTTTTAGTTTACTACGCCGTATCCCTGTCCGCAAGACAGGGAAAACCAAACAAAGGAGCGTTATGTGTCATGAAGGTTCTTGTTATCAACGCGGGCAGCTCTTCTCTGAAGTATCAGCTGCTGGATCCCAGCACGGAAGAGGTGCTGGCCCAGGGTCTGTGTGAGCGCATCGGCATCGACGGTCGTCTGACCCACAAGATCCCCGCTACCGGCGCCAAGCATGAGTTCGAGATCCCCATGCCCACCCATGCCGAGGCCATCCAGGCCGTCATCGACGCCCTGCTGTCCAAGGAGCACGGTGTCATCGCCTCCATGAGCGAGATCGACGCGGTGGGCCACCGCGTGGTCCACGGCGGCGAGGCCTTCAATAAGTCCGTCCTCATCACCGACGAGGTCATGAAGGCCATCGAGGAGTGCATCCCCCTGGCCCCCCTGCACAACCCCGCCAACCTGACCGGCATCCGCGCCTGCCAGAAGGTGATGCCCGGCGTGCCTATGGTGGCTGTGTTCGACACCGCCTTCCATCAGACCATGCCCGCCAAGAGCTACATCTACGCCCTGCCCTATGAGTACTATGAGAAGGACAAGGTCCGCCGCTACGGCTTCCACGGCACCTCTCACAAGTATGTCTCCGGTCGCGCCGCCGCCATGCTGGGCAAGCCCATCAAGGAGCTGAAGATCATCACCTGCCACCTGGGCAACGGCTCCTCCGTCACCGCCGTGGACGGCGGCAAGAGCGTGGACACCTCCATGGGCTTCACCCCCCTGGCCGGTCTGCCCATGGGCACCCGCTCCGGCGATCTGGATGCCGGTATCCTGGAGTACCTGATGAACAAGTACGGCTATGACATCAAGGAGATGCTGAACATCCTCAACAAGAAGTCCGGTGTGCTGGGTATCTCCGGCGTGTCCTCCGACTTCCGTGACCTGAGCGACGCCGCCGAGAAGGGCAATGAGCGCGCCGGTCTGGCCGTGGACGCCTTCAACTACGGCGTGAAGAAGCTCATCGGCGCCTATGCCGCCGCCATGGGCGGGGTGGACGCCATCGTGTTCACCGCCGGCGTGGGTGAGAACTCCGCCGACCAGCGCCTGGCTATCGCCTCCGGCCTGGAGTTCATGGGCGTGAAGATGGACGCCGAGGCCAACAACACCCGCGGCAAGGAGACCGTCATCTCCACCGCCGACTCCAAGGTAAAGGTCCTGCTCATCCCCACCAACGAGGAGCTCATGATCGCCCGCGACACCGCCGAGATCGTCTCCAAGTAAGCTTTCCCAAAATCCGCAAAAAATCCGCCCTGGTTTGTCCAGGGCGGATTTTTTTATCCGGGAAACAGCAGCTTCAGCGCGACGCCGATGACGCCGCAGCCCAGCATGACGAACACCGGGTCGGGCTTCCACTTGCGCAGCACCACGAAGGCCAGCACAAAGAGCACCAGCGCCGGAAGGTCCGGCGGCACAGCCCGGAACCCCTTCTCTCCCCACAGGGCGTGGATGAAGAGGGAGAGCCCCGCCCCGGCGATGAGGGCCACGATGGCGGGGCGCAGGCCGTTGAGCGCCCCCCGCAGGGCGGTCAGCTCCCGCCAGCGAAAGTAGACCCAGGCCAGCAGGGACACCACAATGCAGGAGGGCAGCACGCACCCCAGGGTACACACCACCGCCCCCAGCGGTCCCCCCAGTTGGATGCCCACGAAGGTGGCGGCGTTGATGGCGATGGGCCCGGGAGTCATCTGGGAGATGGTGACAAGGTCCGTGAGCTCCGAGAGGGACAGCCATTGGTGGACGTCCACCACCTGGGTCTGGATGAGGGGGAGGGCGGCGTAGCCCCCGCCAAAACTGAAAAGCCCGATCTGGAAAAAGCTCCAGAAGAGCTCCAGATAGAGTGTCATCCCTCTCCCTCCTTCCGCTTCTTCCAAAAGGCGGCCAAGATGCCCAGCAGGGCACACACAAACAAAATCCAGGCCACATTCAGATCCTCAAAGAGCAGGCTCACCACAAAGGCCCCCACCAGGATAGCGGTGCTCAGCCACTCCCGCTTGCGCAGCACGTCCCCCGCCATGTCCACCACCACGCTGGCGATGACGGCGGAGACTCCCGCCTCCATGCCCTTCAGCGCGGCGGCCACGATGGCATTGGAGCGGAAGGCGGCGTAACAAAGGGAGATCACCGACAAAATGAGAAAAGGGGGCAGCACGGTGCCCAGGATGGAGAACACCGCCCCCAGCGGTCCCCCCACCCGGTAGCCCACCAGGATGGCGGCATTGACCGCGATAGGGCCGGGGGCGGACTGGGCAATGGCGGTGAGGTCCAGCATCTCCCCCTCCTCCAGCCAGCCCAGGTCGTCCACAAAGCGCCCCTTCATCAGCGGTACGATGACGTAGCCGCCTCCGAAGGTGAAGGCGCTGAGGAGAAAGGTGGCAGTGAAGAGCTTCCAATAGAGTTTCCAGGTCCGTTTCAAAAAGCCTCCCCCCTTTCGGTCAGCAAAGCCCATTGTATCCGCTTTTCCCGGCGGTGTAAAGGCTCATTTCAGCGCGTCGGCCACCAGGCCCAGGGTGCTGGCGTGGGTGTGGTCCAGCAGGTGGGTGTAGATCCGCCCGGTGGTGGAGGGCGTGGAGTGGCCCAGAGTCCGGCCGATGTCGAAGAGGGGTGCGCCCTGGGCGGAGGCCACCGTGGCAAAGGTGTGGCGCAGGCCGTGAAGGGTCAGCTTGGGCAGGTGGTTTTTTCGGATAAAACGGGTGAAGGCCAGAGACACGGCGTTGGGAGAGTAGGGTTTTCCCCGCCGGTCCACCGCCACCAGGCCGGTTTCCTTCCACTCGGGCCCCATCCGCAGGCGGTTCTCCGCCTGCCGGGCCCGCTCCCGCTTTAGGAGAAAGTATACGTCGTCGGTCATGTAGAGGGCCCGGGTGGAGGCGCGGGTCTTGGTCTCCTTCTCCACGATGACAGCCCCGGCGGCGGTGCGGGCCTGACAGATGTGGATCTTGCGCTGCTGGAAATCCACACAGTCCCATTTCAGCCCGCAGATCTCCTCCCGCCGCAGGCCCAGGGACCCGGCTAGCTTGACGATGACCTCCAGCCAGGTGTCCTGCACCAGGAAGTACAGCTCCTTGAGCTCCGAGGGGCCGTAGTAGCCGATCTCGGGCTGGGTGGTACGTGGGGGCTCCACCCGCTCGGTGGGGCTGCGCAGGAGGATATCGTGGCGCACCGCCGCGTGGAGGGCGGCGGAGAGCAGGTCGTGGTGCCGCCGCACCGTGTTAGGGGAAAGCCCCTTGTCCCGCAGCAGCATGGTGTAGTACTCCTGAAGGTGCCGGGGGGTCAGCTTCTGGATGGGCACATCCCCCAGTGCCGGGCCCAGGTGGTTCTCAATAATCTTCTGATAGCCGTACAGAGTGGTCACCGCCCGGTTGGGGCCGATGACCTCTTTCATCCAGTAGCGCAGCCACTCCTCCAGCGTCAGCTTCTGGGGCGTGACATCCTGGTTCACCGCCCGCTCAGCGTGAAACTCCCGCAGGGCCTTCCGGGCCGTCTGCAGGTTTGGAAAGGTCTTGTAGTGGCGGATGCGCGCGCCGCTCTCGTCGGTGCCATAGTCCATGTAGACGTAGTAGCAGCTTCTCTGGTCGTCATACGAAATATTGGGTTCGATCTTCCTTCTCGCCATGCCTTTGGCCTCACTTTCATTCTTTCTCTGAGCCGGAAGGCCTTGCTGCCGGGGGCTCACATTTATAGTGTGGCCAAATTTCGTAGAAGAAACAAGTTCTATGAAAAAAAGTCCCCGGCGCTCCCACTCTTTTGAGAGCGCCGGGGATCATTCAGTTTGCAGACGTGGCCACCGCCTCGGCGATGCGCACGCCGTCCACCGCGGCGGACATGATGCCCCCGGCGTAGCCCGCCCCCTCGCCGCAGGGGTACAGGCCTTCCAGGGCAGGGCACTGAAAATCCTCCCCCCGCAGGATGCGCACCGGCGAGGACGAGCGGGTCTCCACGCCGGTGAGGACGGCGTTTGGGTGGGCAAAGCCGTGGACCTTCCGGTCGAAGATGGGCAGCGCCTCCCGCAGGGTGTCGGTGACATAGTCGGGAAGGCATTTTGTGAGGTCGGTCCAGGTGACTCCGGGCCGGTAGGTGGGCTGCACCTCACCGGGGCCTTTGGAGGGCTTCCGTGCCAGAAAATCCCCCACGGTCTGGGCAGGGGCGGCGTAGGACCGGCCGCCCAGCTCCCAGGCGGCCTTCTCCCACTGCTCCTGGAAGCGCACCCCGGCCAAGGGGTCGTCGCCCGGGAAATCCTCCGGGCCCACCCCCACCAGAAAGCCGCCGTTGATATTCTCCCCGTCCCGGGCGCGGCAGCTCATGCCGTTGGTGACCACCTGGCCCTCCTCCGAGGCGGCGGCCACCACCTGCCCGCCGGGGCAGACGCAGAAGGTGAAGGCGCTGCGGCCTGAGGGCAGGTGACAGGAGAGCTTATAGTCTGCCGGGGGCAGGTCCTTCCAGTAGTCGCCAAACTGGGCGGCGCTGATGGCGGACTGCTTCTGCTCGATGCGCACCCCGATGGCGAAGTTCTTCTGCTCCAGGGGGAGGCCCATGTCGTGCAGGAGCGCGAAGGTGTCCCGGGCGGAGTGTCCGGGGGCCAGCACCAGGGCGTCGCAGGGCAGCTCATAGGTCTCCCCATCGTGCTCCACGGTGACGGCAGTCACCGCGCCGTTCTCCGCCGTGATGCCGGTGAGACGACTCTCAAAGCGCACGTCGCAGCCCAGCCGGATCAGCTCCAGCCGGATGTTCTGCACCACGGTGCGCAAAATATCGGTGCCGATGTGGGGCTTGTGGCTCCAGGCCACGTCGGCGGGGGCGCCGAATTCCACCAAGGTGTCCAAAACGGTGGAAATGCGGCTGTCGTGAGTGCCGGTGGTGAGCTTTCCATCGGAAAAGGTGCCCGCACCCCCCTCGCCGAACTGCACGTTGGAGATGGGCGAGAGTTCCCCCTCCCGCCAGAAGTTCTCCACATCCTCCGCCCGCTGCTCCACGGGCCGGCCCCGCTCCAGCACGATGGAGGGGACCCCCGCCCGGGCTAGATACAGGGCGGCGAAGAGCCCGGCGGGGCCCATGCCCACCACCACAGGCCTCTGTTTGGAGGTACGCAGCACCGGCGGGAAGCGGTAGACCTTCCGCTCCACCTTGCTCACCTGCTTGGACTTGCAGCGGGCGAGGACCTTATCCTCTTTGTCTACGGCAACCTGCACCGAGCAGACCAAGTGGACGTCGTTTTTCTTACGTGCGTCGATGGACTGCCGGATGAGCCGCAGTTCCCCCACAGCCCCCTCCGGCACGCCCAGCACT
>DYBS01000137.1 GCA_019418525.1 Clostridiales bacterium | reverse complement strand
GGGGTAGGTATGCCGGAGGGGGTCGTACAGCAGCGCCCCGTTCATCAGGATGAGGGGGAGGCACAAGGGGAGCCCCTCCAGCAGGGGCAGAACGGAAAAGGGGGTCCGGGCCGAGGCCACGGAAAAGGGAAGACCGTCCTCCATCAGGGTGTGGAGGATGGCGCGGCTTACCGGAGAGAGCTGTGCATGGGGATTCAGCAGAGTTCCATCCAGATCAGAGATAAACAGCTTCACTCCGGCTCCTTTCCGCTCGCCTGGTTTGCCGAGCCATAAATTTTTAAGGCTTCATTGTAGTACGATGAAGGATAGAGTGCAAATATATTTTTTCGATGCATGATATACTGCATTATTGTAAATATACATAAAGGGACAAAAAGTTGAATAAATACTGGAATAAACCGAATCAGAATAAAATTTGTGTGGTGTAAAATTGTACTCCCAGAAAGAAAAAAGCGAAAAAATATCCCCTGCGGAGTACTCCGCAGGGGATGTTTTTTCTCAGGGCTCCTCGGGCGGGAAGCCGTATTTGGCGATCTGACGGCGCATCCAATTGCCCCGCCGGTAGTAGATGAGGAACAGGAAGGAGGTGAGCGCCCAGGTGATGGGATAGCTCAGCAGCAGGGTATCCAGTGTCCTGTGGAAGGGGAGAACGGTGAAGATCCACACCACCCGCAGTACACACACGCCGCCGCAGGTGAGGAGCATAGGCTTGATGGAGTCGCCGGTACCCCGGATAGTGGCCGAATAGATCTCAATGAGGATGAAGGTAAAGTAGTAGGGGGACATTCCCCACACCATGCGGGAGCCGATCTCCAGCACCGCCGGATCACTGGAAAAGATCCGAAGGAGGGGATAGGAGAAGGCGCAGAACACCACGCTGCACACCAGAGTAATGACCAGCAGCAGCCCCGCGCCCACCCGGGTGCCCCGCCGCACCCGCTGGTATTTCTGGGCGCCAAAATTCTGGCCTACAAAGGTGGTGAGGGCCACGCCCACCGCTCCCGAGCCCAGCCAGTAGAAGGCGTCCAGCTTGGACAGGGCGGTCCACGCCGCCACTGTGTCGGTGCCGAAGGAGTTGATGCAGGCCTGGATCAGGATGTTCGAGAGGGTGTACATGTCGGACTGGAGCCCAGTGGGCAGGCCAATCCGCACCACCGACTTGAGCAGGTCCCCGTGGAAGCGGATCTCCCGCCAGTTGAGGAAGAAGATGGAGCCGGGATGACACAGGACGATCAGCACCAGCACCGCGCTCACCACCTGGGAGAGCACGGTGGCCAGGGCCACGCCGAACACCTCCAGCCCCAGCACCACCACGAAGAGAAGGTCCAGCACGATGTTGGTCAGACACGCGGCAATGAGGAAGTAGAGGGGGCGCTTGCTGTCGCCCACCGCCCGTAGGATACTGGAGCCAATGTTGTAAAGGAAGGAGGCGATGGAGCCCAGGAAATAGATCCGCAGATAGGTGACGGCGTAGTCCATCACCTCAGGCGGAGTGCCCATGGCGGCCAGAAGGGGCTGGGAGAGCAGAACGCCCACCACCATCACCGCCACGCCCGCGGTCAGCGCCAGCGCTACCGAGGTGTGGACCGTCCGCCGGACCTCGTCTACTCGCCCGGCGCCGTAGTATTGGGCCACGATGACGGTGGCGCCGGAGGAGAGACCCACGAACAGGTTCACCAGAAAGTTGATGAGTACCGCTGTGGGGCCGCCCACCGCCGCCAGGGCTGCTTTGCCCACGAAATTGCCCACGATGATGGCGTCCACCGTGTTGTAGAGCTGTTGAAAAAAGGTCCCCAGCAGAATGGGGAAAAAGAAGCTCAGCAGCGGGCGCAGAATGGAGCCCTCTGTGATGCGGTTTTCCACAGTCATCCTCCTCTCAACGACAGAAAAACGCAGAATGTCTCAACTGGAAGGATACCTGAAAGTATACCGGAAGTCAAGCGTTGACAGGGGAAAGCGGGGAGACTACAATGAATTTCAACCGGCGGCGCGGCCAGTATGCCGCGGACCGGACAGAAAGGAAGGACAGACCGTGGACTGGATGGAACTGCGGAGCGCCCTGAAGGGTATCTCCGCCTATAAGCATTTGATGGATGCGCCGGTAATGGCGCTGGTACAGGACCTGCTGGACGCTCTGAGCGCCGGGCGTGGGGAGGAGGCTTTGGAGTGTTATACCCGCCTCTTCTATACCTTAAAGAAGGAGGGGAGCCGCAGCCTGGGCTCCTGGCTCCACGACGCGCTGCGCTATCAGGACTCCCCCTACGCCCGTATGGTGGAGAAGGGACCGGAGGACCCGGTGCTAGAAAGAGCCGCCCGGTGGGATATTGAGACGCTGGCCGCCCTGGCTCAGCTGGAGTGCGGCGGCCTCACCGACGCCCTGGCGGGGTGCTTGCCGGAGGAATTTCGCCGTGTGGTGGAGAGCCTGCCCCGGTGGGAGAGCGCCGAGACCTTCTCCTTTGAGGAGCTGACTGACTTCTACCGGGCCAACGGCTCGGGACTCTTTGCCCGGTACCACGCCTTCCTGTGGGAGAGCGGCCAGCTCTGGCCGGTGGCCGACCCGGACAGCCCTAAGCCTGAGGAGATGCTGGGCTACGAGCGGCAGCGGGACCAGGTCATCGCCAACACCCGGGCCATGCTGGAGGGGCGGCTAGTGAACAACGTGCTGCTCTACGGTGACAGCGGCACCGGCAAGTCGGCCACCGTGAAGTCCCTGCTGTCCCTGCCCGGGTTTGAGGACCTGCGGCTCATCGAGGTGCAGAAGGAGGAGCTAGGGGATCTGCCCGACCTCATCCGCACCCTGGCCGGACGGCGGCGGAAGTTTATCCTCTTCATCGACGACCTGGCCTTTGACCAGGACGACCGGACCTATTCTGCTCTGAAGACCATCCTGGAGGGCGGCCTGGAGCGTCGCCCCGCCAACGTGGCCATCTACGCCACCTCCAACCGACGCCACCTGGTGCGGCAGACCTTCTCCGACCGGGCGGGGGACGAGGTGGACGCCTTCGAGACCATTCAGGAAAAGACCTCGCTGTCGGAGCGCTTCGGCCTGCGCATTCCCTATCTGGCCCTCAACAAGGCCGACTTCCTGGACATGGTGGAGCGTATGGCAGCCCTCTACGGTGTGGACATGGACCGGGAGGAGCTGCGGGCCGGTGCCGTGCGCTGGGAGATGCACCACCCCGGCCGGACACCCCGGGTGGCCCGGCAGTTTATCGCCAGCCTGTCTGTGAACTGAAACAAGACCGCCGGAGCGGGGATGGTATCCCTGCTCCGGCGGCGGTTTATTTGGCGGAAATATGGGCTTTCAGCTTTTGGAAGGTCTCATCACTGACGTCGTGCTCGATGCGGCAGGCGTCGGCAGCAGCCACCTCCGGGGAGACCCCCAGGCGGATGAGCCACTGGGTAAAGAGCTGGTGCCGCTCATAGATGCGGGAGGCGATCTCATAGCCCGAGGGGGTCAGCTCGATGAAACCCTCCTTGTCCATGGTGATGTAGCCGTTTTCCCGCAGCAGGCTCATGGCCCGGCTGACGCTGGGCTTGGAGAAGTCCAGATGGTGCACGATGTCGATAGAGCGGACCGCGCCCTTCTCTTCCTTCAGCACCAGAATACTCTCCAGATAGTTTTCGGCGGATTCCTGTATTTTCATGCTTCCCCCTGTACCAGTTGGCGTAAGCTCCATGTATATTGCATTTATTTTAGCATAAACAGCAGCGGGACACAAGCCAAAGAAGGCGAACAGTCTTCCAGAGAACATATTGACAAATACCAATATATCGGTTAACATTAGGACTGCAAGGGCCCTGCGGGCCGCGATCAAGGAGAGGGGGAAATGGAATGGCCGAGCGGGAAGCGCTGTTCGGAGCGCTGGGGGATGAGGCGCGTTTGCGGGTGCTGGAGGCCCTGGATCGGGGGCCGTGGCCGCTGGAGACGCTGGCGGAGAGCCTGGGGCTGACGCCGGAGGAGACCCGGGGCCATCTGGACGTGCTGGCCGGCTGCGGACTGGCGGCCAAAGGCCCGGCGGGCTGGGCGCTCGCCGACGGCAGCCGCAGCGCGGTGAAGGGCCTGGCCCAGCTGCTGCGCCCCAGGCGGTGGCAGCCCCCCAAGGAAGGAGAATCCGTCATGGAGAAGAAAAAACTCTACGTGCTGACCGGCTTTCTGGGCGCCGGGAAGACCACGGTACTGCTCCACCTCATTCAGGAGATGGAGGGCAAGCGCATCGGCATTATCCAGAATGAATTTGGCAAGCTGAGCATCGACGGGGAGATCCTGCGCAAGGACGGTATCACTATGACCGAGATCAGCCGGGGCTCCATCTTCTGTTCCTGCCTGAAGCTGAACTTCGTCCAGGCCCTGGCTGAGATGGGCCAGCAGGATCTGGAGTATGTCTTTGTGGAGAGCTCCGGCCTGGCCGACCCCTCCAACATCGAGGAGATCCTGGAGGCCGTGAAGGTGCTGGCTGGAGACGTCTATGAGCTCAAGGGTGTGCTGTGTCTCATCGACGGCGAGCAGTTCCTGGAGCAGCTCTCTGATGTGGCCACCGTGGACCGCCAGCTGGCCCACTGCCACCTGGCCATCGTGAACAAGGCCGACCTCATCGACGACGAGCAGCTCAGCCGGGTGCTGGAGGCCCTGCGGAAGGTGAATCCCCGCTGCGCCGTGCAGGTGTGCAGCGGCGGCAAAGTGGACCTCTCCTTCCTGGACGAGGACCTGATGGCCCTCCAGTGGGCCCAGTGCGAGGACAGCCTCAACAGTCCCGACAATAAGCCCAAGACCATCTCCCTCACCGCCCCCGGCGTGGTGCCCAAGGAGAAGCTGGAGGCCTTCCTGGAGCAGGTCATCCCCGACTGTTACCGTATCAAGGGCTTCTTCCTCCTGGAGGACGGCTGGAACCAGGTGGACGTGGTGGGCAGGCGCATCGACTACAAGAGCGCCCCGGAGAAGGAGGAGTCCCATCTGGTGTTCCTCTCCAAGGTGGGGCCCAAGGTCATCCGCACCATCGACCAGGCCTGGCGCGAGCAGGTAGCCCTGCCCATGAAACTGCACAATTGAGGTGAGAATAGTGGAAATCAAAGTCATCGGCGCGGGCTGCGATAGCTGCGGCGCCCTCTACGACCACACTCTGGAGGCGGTTAAGCGCCTGGGGCTGGACGCCAAGGTGGAAAAGGTGGACGATCTGGTGGAGATCGTGAAGCTGGGGGTCATGCAGGTCCCCGCACTCATGGTCGATGGGAAGGTCCTTTCCGCCGGACAGGTGCTCTCTGCCGATAAGATCGGGAAGCTGCTGCAAAAATAAAAAACAAGCCCGCCGCACTGCTTCAGCAGTGCGGCGGGCTTTGCCTTGTTACGCAGCGGGGTGGTTTTGATCCCTGGGGCAGCGGATGATGTGAATGTCTATGTTGTGGACTCCGATGGAAATGTGAAAGAAGAGCTACCCCATTTTTCGGAGCTCTTTCCTTCTGATTGGGAAGCTCCTTCTCTTTACTAAATAGTTATTGTTATAGCATGAATAAATACGATTATATGGAGTTTGAGACGGCTCCAGAAGTGCTTCAGCCCTAAATCCTCCAAGCACATAGCGATATTATTTTTGATACTTCTTGGATTGCTGATGATCGGAACGCCTATGTAAAAGATGAGACAGAAAATATTGTGGAAGAACTTCTATATTTTTCTAATGCATTTCCCAAAGACTGGGGTGTTCCTGTATTACTTACGAATAATACAGGTCATGCCATTATGCTCCTAGACGCTGTATATACTGTTATGTCTAGTGATCCTACCTATAATCTTGCATATACCCATGCGGATACTGGTAAAACTTTGGGCTCCGAGATATATATGAAAAAAGGGATAGTTTACGTGTGGAGTTCCCCGATGACTCAGATCGTCGTGTAAACATACATGCAAGTACCTTTGATCAGCCGGGCGATTGGATTATACGGGTAGGCTGTGGGATAGAGCGTCCATAAGGTCAATCCACAGATTTTAGTTTCTGATTCTCCTATGAGGTGTTTTAAGGACCCCAGTTCCAGATGGAACTGGGGTCCTTAACGCAGCTTGGGAAACTCAGGCGCTGCGGCGGGGGGAGACGTCCTCCGCCCCGGCCTGCGTCTGGAGGGCCGCCGGGTCCAGGGGGAGCACCACCGTCATGCGGGTACCCACCCCCACCCAGGAGGCCACCTC
>DYBS01000136.1 GCA_019418525.1 Clostridiales bacterium | reverse complement strand
CCGTTATCTCGGTGGGCCTACGCGGTGGCCTGATGTGCTATGCCGCCGCGGCCATTTTAGGCCTGCTGGTGGTGCCGGACAAGGGCTGCGCTTTGCTGTATCTGCTCTTTTTTGGGCTCTATCCGGTGGTGAAGTCCCTGTGTGAACGTCTGCCCCGGGGGCTGGAGCTGCTGGCCAAGCTTCTCTTCTTCAACTGCATCCTCAGCCTCTTTTACTTCCTGCTGGCGGAATTTTTCCTGCCCTTCCTGCCCGAGCCCCTGGTGGGCACGGGGCTGGTCTATCTGGTGGGCAACGCCGCCTTCCTGGTCTATGACTACGGTTTCTCCAAGCTCATCGCCCTGTATCTCCATCGGGTGGACCCTGTGCTGCGGAAATGACTTTTCAAGCGGCGGAGAATCTGATATAATAAATCAATACCCAGAGCGGTGACTGCCGCTCGGCACTCGGGGCGGGAGCGCCCCAATCCAGAGGAAGAAAAGAGGGAGTCCCCTTTGATCAAAAGCATGACCGGCTATGGCAGGGGAGAGGCGGTCCTCCACGGCCGTCCCATCACGGTGGAGCTGCGCTCGGTGAACAACCGCTACCTGGACTGCACCGTCAAGCTGCCCCGCATTTACGTCTTTGCGGAGGACGCCATCAAGCGCCGGGTACAGGCCAGTATTTCCCGGGGCAAGGTGGACGTATTCGTCACCATCGGCCCGTCGGAGGAGGGCGATGCTCGCATCTCGGTGAACCGTCCGGTGGCCGAAGGCTATCTCAGCGCCCTGCGGGAGCTTCAGGAGAGCTACGGCCTGCGGGATGATATCTCCGTGTCGCTTCTCTCCCGGTTCCCCGACGTGTTCCTGGTGGAGAAGGCGGCGGAGGATCTGGAGGCCGTGGCGGCCGACATCTGCGCGGTGCTGGATCTGGCTCTGACCGACTTTGACGCTATGCGCGTCCGGGAGGGAGAGAAGCTGGCCCAGGACGTGCGGAACCGCGCGGCTACCATCGCCCAGCTCACCGGCAAGGTGGAGGAGCGGGCCCCCGGAATCGTGGCCGACTACCGGGCCCGGCTGGAGGCCAAGATGCAGGAGGTCCTCCAGAATACCCAGCTGGACGAGGGGCGCATCCTCACGGAGGCCGCCCTCTTTGCCGACAAGGTGGCGGTGGATGAGGAGACAGTGCGCCTGCGCAGCCATCTCTCCCAGCTGGAGCACATGCTCAGCGAGGGAGGTGCAGTGGGCCGCAAGCTGGACTTCCTCATCCAGGAGTTCAATCGGGAGGCCAACACCATCGGCTCCAAGTGCAGCGATATCGAGACCGCCCGCTATGTGGTGGATCTGAAGGGTGAGATCGAGAAGATCCGCGAACAGATCCAGAACATCGAGTAACGGGAGGCCACAGGGATGAAACTCATCAACATCGGCTTTGGCAATATGGTTTCCGCCGGACGGCTCATCGCCATCGTGAGTCCCGAGTCGGCTCCCATCAAGCGCATGGTCCAGGAGGCCCGTGATCGGGGGTGCCTGATTGACGCCACCTATGGGCGGCGTACCCGGGCAGTACTTATTATGGACAGTGACCATGTGGTGCTCTCTGCACTGCAGCCGGAGACGGTGGCGGGGCGTCTGGCTGGGCGTGAGACCTCCGCGGAGCCGGAGGAGGAGGACGAGGCATGAGATTAAAGAAAAAGAAGCGCGGGACCCTCATCGTTTTGTCGGGCCCCTCCGGCGTGGGCAAAAGCACTGTGATTGCGGAGCTGCTCAGCGAGCGGAAGGACATCCACTTTTCCGTGTCTTTTACCACCCGGCAACCCCGGGTGGGCGAGGCCGACGGCGTCAACTACAACTTTGTCTCCCGGGAGACCTTTGAGGGCATGATCCAACGGGACGAACTGCTGGAGCACGCCGAGTATGTGGGTAACTACTACGGGACCTCCCTGAAGGTCATCCAGGATAAGCTGGAGGCCGGGATCGACGTGTTACTGGATATCGAGGTACAGGGGGCTGCCAAGGTCCGTGCCAAGTGCCCGGAGGCGGTGCTGATCTTCATCATCCCGCCCTCCTTTGAGGAGCTGTCCCGCCGCCTCCACCGCCGGGCCACCGACCAGGAGGAGGTCATCCAGGGTCGGCTACAAAAGGCTCGGGAAGAATACCGGCACATTCCACAATACGACTACATGGTGGTCAATGACAAGGTGTCCGAAGCGGCCGCCGAGATCATGGCCATCCTTACCGCCGAAAGCTGCCGTACCCGCAATCGCATCCATCTCATCAGCGATGTGGCCGGGCAGGACGCGACGGAAGAAATTGGACAAGGAGAATGATGACATATGATGCTCTATCCCGCTATGAATCAATTGCTGGAGAAGATTCCCAGCCGTTATATGCTGGTAAACGTAGTGGCCCAGCGAGCCCGTCAGATCGCCCATGAGGCCGAGGAGAGCGGCACGCCTCTGGACGAAAAGCCGGTGACCCTGGCCATCCGCGAGGTGGCTGAGGGCAAGCTGACCCCTCAGGAAGAGGACTAATCATACCACAAAGGCAAGCGCCTGGCCGTCATGACCGGACGCTTGCCTTTTCCGGGATTTAGGAGGGATGATATGGAACCCATCCGGGCGGCCCGTATCGCTCTGGCCGCCGCCACCTACGCCATCGACAAGCCCTATACCTATCAGGTGCCCGAGGAGCTTTTTGACCGCCTGACACCCGGCGTGCGGGTGGTGGTGCCCTTTGGGAAGGGGAACCGGCGGGTGGAGGGGCTTGTGCTCTCGGTGGAGACCATGGAGCCCCCACCCCGGTGTAAGCCCATTCTCACTCTGCTGGATGAGCGCCCGGTCCTATCCAAAGAGGGTCTGCGCCTGGCCCTGTGGATGCGGGAGCGGTACTTCTGTACCGTCTACGACGCCTGCCGGGCCATGCTGCCGGCGGGGCTCTATTTCTCTCTCCAAGACCGCTATGTACTCGCGCCCGGTGTGGACCGCGCCGCCGCCTATGAGGCCGCCGGCCGCTCCGAGCATGAGCGGACCATCGTGGAGATGGTCTGCGCCGGAAACGGCGCCGAGCGGGGCAACATCCGCGCCGCCTTCGGCACCCGGGACCCCAATCCCGCTTTGAAATCCCTGGTGAAGAAAGGCATTTTACAGGTGGAGACCAGCGCCATGCGGGGCGTGGGGGACAAGACTGAGGCGGTGGCCGCCCTGGCCGTCCCTCCGGAGGAGGCCCTGGAACAGGTGGCCAAGCGGCGCAAATCGGCTCCCATGCGCTATGCTGTTGTGGAGCTACTCAGCGCCGTAGGAGAGGCATCCGCCAAAGAGGTGTGCTACTTTACCGGAGCCTCTATGCCCACCCTGCGGTCCCTGGTAAAAAGTGGACTCATCACTCTGGAGGAGCGGGAGTGCTACCGCCGGGTGTCCTGCCCGCCGGTGGAGCACGCTGATCCACCGGTCTTGAACGTTGACCAGGAGGTAGCTTTTCAGGGGTTGAACGACCTAGCTGTCCGGGAGGCTCCCGCCGCCGCACTGCTCTACGGCGTGACGGGGAGCGGCAAGACCCAGATTTACTTGCGCCTCATCCAGGCCGCCCTGGACCGGGGCGAGGGGGCCATTGTGCTAGTCCCCGAGATCGCCCTGACCCCTCAGCTCCTGCGTATTTTTACCGCCCACTTTGGCGATGAGATCGCACTGCTCCACTCCTCCCTCCGGGCGGGGGAGCGGTACGACGAGTGGAAGCGGGTGCGGGACGGGAAGGCCCGGGTGGTGATCGGCACCCGCTCGGCGGTGTTCGCACCGGTCCAGAATTTGGGCCTCATCGTGCTGGACGAGGAGCAGGAGGGAAGCTACAAATCGGAGAACGTCCCCCGCTACCACGCCCGAGAGGTGGCCAAGTTCCGCTGTAAGCAGCACGGGGCCCTGCTGTTGCTGGGCTCCGCTACGCCGTCCGTGGAGAGTATGTATCTGGCCCAGACGGGAGTGTATCACCTCTTCACTCTGCCCAGGCGCTACAACCAGCAGGCTTTGCCGGAGGTGGTGGTGGCCGACCTGCGAAAGGAGCTGAAGGCGGGCAACGGGGAGCTTCTGAGCACCCCGCTGTGTGAAGCCATCCAAAAGAATCTGGACCGGGGTGAACAGACCATCCTTTTTCTCAACCGGAGAGGGGAGAGCCGGATGCTCGCTTGTGGGGAGTGCGGGGAAGTGCCCCAGTGTCCCCGCTGCTCGGTGTACCTCACCTACCACTCGGCCAACGGTCGGCTCATGTGCCACTACTGCGGCCACTCCGAGCCCGCACCCAGGACTTGCCCCAGCTGCGGCGGCACGCTGCACACGGTGGGAGCGGGCACCCAGCGGCTGGAGCACGCCCTGGAGGAGCGCTTTCCCGGCGTGCCGGTGCTGCGGATGGACGCCGACGCTGTGTCGGCCACCCACACCCATGAGGCCCTCTTCGACCGCTTCCAGAAGGAAAAGATTCCTATTCTGGTTGGGACCCAGATGGTGGCCAAGGGGCTGGACTTTGAGAATGTTACGCTGGTGGGTGTTATCTCAGCGGACGCGTCCCTCTACGTGGACGACTACCGGGCCGCCGAGCGCACCTTCTCCCTGCTCACCCAGGTGGTAGGTCGGGCGGGCCGGGGCAGCAAGACCGGTCGGGCCATCATTCAGACCTACACACCGGAAAACGACGTGATCCTGGCCGCCAAGCGGCAGGACTACGACGCTTTCTATCAACAAGAGATCACCCTGCGGCAGCTGCGGGGCTGCCCACCCTTCCGAGACCTCTTCGTCCTCACCGCCTCCGGCGCGGAGGAGGGGGCTGTGCTGCGCACCTGCATGCGCCTGCGCCAGACCCTGGAGAGCTGGCTGTCCCGGCCGGGGAGTCCCCCAGTGCTGCTGCTGGGCCCGGCTCCGGCGGCAGTGGCCAAGGTCAACAACCGCTACCGTTACCGGCTGACTATGAGTGGGAAAAACAACAAAACGCTCCGAACACTGGTGGGAGATCTGCTCCGCTGTGCTATGAGCGATTCATACAACCGGGGAGTGTCGGTGTCTGCCGATATCAACCCCCTGGATTAGGAGGAGATTTTATGGCAATCCGTACGATTCTGACTGACGAGGATCCGGCACTGCACAAGGTGTGCCACCCCGTCACCAAATTTGACGACAAACTGGGCCGTCTGCTGGACGATATGAAGGAAACTCTGGCCCACGCCAACGGTGCCGGTTTGGCTGCGCCTCAGGTGGGCATCCTGCGTCGGGCAGTGGTCGTGGTGGACGGGAATGACCAGATGCTGGAGCTGGTGAACCCCGAGATCATCGAAACCGAGGGCGAGCAGGAGGGCTTTGAGGGCTGCCTGTCGGTGCCCGGCCGCTGGGGTGTGGTTAAGCGCCCCATGAAGGCCAAAGTGAAGGCCCAGGACCGCCACGGCAACTGGTTTGAGGCTGAGGGCGAGGAGATCGTGGCCCGCTGCTTCTGCCATGAGCTGGAGCATCTGGACGGCCATCTCTTTACCGAGCGGGCCCCCAAGCTGTATACCAACGAGGAATTGGACAAACTGATGGAAGAACAGGAGGAGGAGTAAATGCGCATCCTGTTCATGGGCACGCCCGACTTCGCTGTGCCCTCTCTGGAGGCCCTCATTCAGGCGGGCCATACCGTGGTGGGAGCCTTTACCCAGCCCGACAAGCCCAAGAACCGCGGCATGAAGCTGCTGCCCACCCCGGTGAAGGTGTGCGCCCAGGCCCACGACATTCCGGTGTTCCAGCCTACGAAACTGCGGGACGGCATCGCCTTGGCCCAGATCCGGGAGCTGGACCCGGAGCTCATCGTGGTGGCCGCCTATGGGCGCATCCTGCCCGACGACATCCTAGCCGCGCCTCCCAAGGGGTGCATCAACGTCCACTCGTCTCTGCTGCCCAAGTACCGGGGGGCTGCCCCCATCAACTGGGCCATTCTCAACGGCGACCGGGAGACCGGCGTGACCATCATGCACATGGCCCACGACCTGGACGCCGGGGACATCATCTCCCAGGTCAGCACGCCCATTGACCCGGACGAGAATGCCGAGACCCTGTATGACCGTCTGGCCCAGATGGGCGGGGAGCTTCTGGTGGAGACAGTGGCGCGCATCGCCGATGGCACCGCACCCCGTACGCCCCAAGACAGCGCCGGTGTCACCTTCGCCCCCATGCTGAGCCGGGAGCTCTCGCCCATCGACTGGAA
>DYBS01000135.1 GCA_019418525.1 Clostridiales bacterium | reverse complement strand
CTCAGCCCACAGTAAAACCCACTGCCAAACCCACTCCGACCCCCGCCGCCGATGCCTCCAGCGTCCTCAACTCCGTGTGGACCGACATCTCCAAGAATGAGATGCCCGCCCTCATCGACCTGGACAGCGACACCCTGCTTGCGGTGTACGGCATCAACTCCTCCGACCTGGAGGCCTACATCTGCAAGATGCCCATGATGGCCACCCATGCCACCGAGTTCTTCATCGCCAAGGTGAAGGACGGCAAGATGGACACTGTGAAGGCCGCCGTGGAGAAGCGCCAGGACGACCTGGAGCAGCAGTGGAGCCAGTACCTGCCCGAGCAGCTGGAGCTGGTGAAGAACTACAAGCTGGTCACCAACGGGAACTACATTCTCTTTGCCATCAGCGACCAGGTGGACGCTGCAGTCACCGCCTTTAATACCTATACAAAGTAAGGGAAATCGGTTATACTGTTGTGAGCTGAGCGCCCGGCGGGGTCTCCTGCCGGGCCTCTTTCCTAAGTTCCGATTTTGAGAAGGTGAGTCTTTGGTTTTTTCCAGTCTGTATTTCCTGTTCCTGTATCTCCCCATTGTCCTGTTCGTCTACTATATCACGCCCCTCCGTTGGCGCAACGCCTGGCTGCTGGTGGTGAACCTGGTCTTTTATGGCTGGGGTGAGCCCAAGTATATCGTGCTGATGCTCTTCACCATCCTGCTGGACTACTTTGCCGGCCTGGTGGTGGCAAAGTGCAAACAACAGGACAACGACACCGGGGCCAGGATTGCCGTGGCGGTAGCTCTGGTCCTCAATCTGGCCATCCTGTTCTTCTTCAAGTACTGGGATCTGGTGGCCACCACCCTCCAGCATGTTGGCATCGACATGCCGGTGCTCAATCTGGCGCTGCCCATCGGCATCTCCTTCTACACCTTCCAGACCATGACCTATCCGGTGGATGTATACCGCGGAGACGCCGAGGCCCAGAGGAACGTCATCCACTTCGGTACCTTCGTCACCCTCTTCCCCCAGCTCATCGCCGGCCCCATCATCAAGTACAAGGAGCTGGCTGACCAGATGACCCACCGCACCCACTCCCCGGAGCAGTTCGCCTCCGGCGTGCAGGTGTTCACCGTGGGTCTGGCCAAGAAAGTGTTGCTGGCCAACAACATCGGCAAGCTCTGGGACGTGTACCTGGCCCTCCCCACCGACCAGCTCACCGTGGCGGGCGCCTGGCTGGGCGTGCTGGCCTTCTCTCTCCAGCTCTACTTCGACTTCTCCGGCTACTCCGACATGGCCGTTGGCCTGGGTCGGATGCTGGGCTTCGAGTTTTTGCGCAACTTCAACTACCCCTATATCTCCAAGTCCATCACCGAGTTCTGGCGGCGGTGGCACATCTCCCTGGGCTCCTGGTTCCGGGAGTACCTCTATATCCCCCTGGGCGGCAACCGGGTGTCGAAACCCCGGCTCTTCTTCAACCTCTTCGTGGTGTGGGCGGCCACCGGCATCTGGCACGGCGCCAGCTGGAACTTTCTCATCTGGGGTCTCTACTTCGCCGCCCTGGTCATCCTGGAAAAGGCCTTCCTGGGCAAGGTGCTCCAAAAGCTCCCCGCCGCCGTGCAGCACATCTACACCCTGTTCCTGGTGCTGGTGAGCTGGGCCATCTTCGCCGTGGAGGACTTCGGCCACATGGGGATCTACCTGAAGGCCATGTTCGGTTTCGCCCCCGGCGGTCTCACCAGTCCCAGCGTGGGCTACTACTTCTCCTCCTTCCTGCCCACCCTGATCATCGGGTGCGTGGCCTCCACCCCCCTGGCCGCCAAGCTGTGGCGCAAGCTGCCGGAGAGGCCCATGAAAGTCGTGCTGCCGGTGGTGCTGCTGGCCGGCCTGGTGCTGTGCACCGCCTATCTGGTGGACGCCAGCTACAACCCCTTCCTCTACTTCCGCTTCTGATTTGAAAAGGAGGTCATCCACATGTCCAAACGCTACTGCATCTTCCTCAGTGCCCTGTTCTGCGCCTTCCTGGCGGTGTTCCTGGTGGCCGGGGCCGTCATGCCCGACCGCACCTTCTCCCAGATCGAGAACCGGGAGCTCCAGCAGCTCCCCACCCCCTCTGTGGACAGCGTGCTCAGCGGCACCTTCATGTCCGACTTTGAGACCTATACCGTGGACCAGTTCCCCGGCCGGGACGCCTGGGTGGACCTGAAGGCCCGCAGCGAGAAGGCCATGGGCAAGCAGGAGAACAACAACGTGTACTTCTGCAAGGAGGACACCCTCATCACCCGCTTTGATACCCCCGACGCCCAGCAGGTGTCCACCAACCTGGGCTATGTGGACCAGTTCGCCCAGAAGGCCGGCGTGCCGGTGTACTTCTCCCTCATCCCCGGCGCTGCCGAGATTTGGTCCGACCGCCTGCCCGAGGGCGCCCCCAACGCCAGCCAGAAGGCCATCATCGACCAGGCCGCCGCCACCCTCCAGAACGCCCAGGTCTATGACACCTACTCCACTATGGCTGCTCACAAGGACGAGGATATCTACTACCGCACCGACCACCACTGGACGAGCCTTGGCGCCTACTACGGCTACACCGCCCTTATGGACGCCCTGGGCATCACCCCCGTCCCCCTCTCCGACTACACCAAGACCACCGTGTCCGACGACTTCTACGGCACCATCTACTCCTCCTCCGGCGTGCGCTGGGTAAAGCCCGACTGTATCGACACCTATGTGCCCGACACCGGCATCAGCGTGGTCTCCCACACCTATGACTCCAAGGGCCAGCCCGTGGAGGAGCAGCGGAAACTCTACGACTACTCCTTCCTCTCTGTGAAGGACAAGTACTCCATGTTCCTGGGCGGCAACCAGTCCCTGGGCGTGGTCACCACCCCCAACACTGACAAGCCCAAGCTCCTCATCATTCGGGACTCCTATACCGACTCCCTGGTGCCCTTCCTCACCCCCCACTTCTCTGAGATCCACCTGATCGACCCCCGCTACTCCAAGATCTCCATCCCCCAGTATATTGCCGAAAACGACATTGACGAAGCCCTGGTGCTGTACAGTGTCTCCAACTTCGTCACCGACAAGAACCTGGTCTGGATCAGCCGCTGAACGGCTGCGGCCCCGCCCGAATGGGCGGGGCCGTTTTCTGTTCTGCCGGTTTTTCCACCGCTCTTCCCCCGCTTTCTTGTCTGATTTCATAGTTGCTTATTGCTAACTCCATGTGGTATGATAGGGGCACGGCACGCGGTGTAAATGCTGACATGTAAGCCTGGTCATTTACCCGCGCTCTCATCTGTATATTGGTTAGTTTTGGCTAACTCTATCAGAGGAAGGAGGAATTTCTATCAAATCCCGGCATATCACTCTGTCGCTGGCTCTGGCCCTGGTGCTCCTGTCAGCGGCGTCTCTGTTTGTGGGAGTCCTGGATCTGACCCCCGGCGCGGTGTTCTCCGGTGATCGGAACACCGTGGAGGTCGTACTCATCTCGCGCCTTCCCCGGCTGCTGGCCATCCTCTGCACCGGCGTGGGCATGAGCGTGGCGGGCCTCATCATGCAGCAGCTGTGCAGGAACAAGTTCGTCTCCCCCACTACCGGCGCCACCATCTCCTCGGCCCAGTTCGGCATCCTGCTGGCCCTGCTCTTCCTGCCCCAGTCCACGTTGTGGAGCCGGGCGGCGTTCGCCTTCGCCGCCGCCATTCTGGGCACCTGGCTCTTCGTGTGGTTCATCCAGCGCATTCAGTTCAAGGACGTGGTAATGGTCCCCCTGGTGGGCATCATGTTCGGAAACGTCATCGGCGGCGTCACCAGCTATCTGGCCTACAAGTACGAGATGACCCAGGCCCTCTCCACCTGGCTGGTGGGCCACTTCTCCCTGGTCCTCCGGGGCCGGTACGAGATCGTCTGGCTCACCGTGCCCCTGGTGCTGCTGGCCTTCCTCTTCGCCAACCACTTCAATATTGTGGGCATGGGCAAGGACTTCTCCCACAACCTGGGGGTGCCCTACAACCTGGTGCTCTTCCTGGGGCTGACCATCGCAGCCATGATCACCGCCTCCATCGTGGTGGTAGTGGGCTCCATCTCCTACATCGGCCTGATCGTGCCCAACCTGGTGGCCATGTTCAAGGGGGATAAGATCCGGGGCACCCTGGTGGACACCGCCCTGTTCGGTGCCCTCTTCGTGCTGGTGTGCGACCTCATCGGCCGTGTGGTGATCTACCCCTATGAGCTGCCCATCGAGCTCATCGTGGGCATCCTGGGCAGCGTCCTCTTCATCGCGCTGCTCCTCTACCGCCTGAACCACGGCCGGAAGGCCATCCGGCTGGGCAGTCCCGCCCCCGGTGGCTGCGCCGGCACGGTGCCCCAAACGGAAGGAGGTGGCGCACCGTGAATGCCCTCGCCCTCCGGGCCAACCGGAACAAGCTTCTGCTGCTGGCCGGTCTGGTGGCGCTGTGCGCCCTGGGCTATCTGCTGGTGGGGGTGCAGTTCCACAACCCGAAGCTCCTCCAGTACGCCCTAAAACTCCGCGCCCCCAAGCTGTTGGCCATGCTCATCACCGCCTTCGCCATCGGCGGGGCCTCCATCGTGTTCCAGTCGGTCATCAACAACACCATTGTCACCCCCTGCCTGCTGGGCATGAACTCCCTCTACACCCTCATCCACACAGCGGTGGTCTTTGTGGCCGGGTCGGGCAGCGTCCTGGCTCTCAATGCAAACCTGTCCTTCGCGGTGGATGTGGTGCTCATGGGGATCATTGCCACGGTGGTGTATAGCTACCTCTTCCAGAAAACCAACCACAACGTGCTCTATGTGCTGCTGGTGGGCACGGTGCTCACCTCCTTCTTCGGCAGCATCCAGACCACCCTCACCCGGGTCATGGACCCCAACGAGTACGACACCCTTCTGACCTCCCTGGTGGCCAGCTTCAGTAACATCAACTCCGAAATTCTCCTGTTCGCCGTGCTGCTGCTGGCGGGGCTGGTGTTCGCCCTGCGGAAGGATCTGGCCCTGCTGGACGTGCTCACCCTGGGCAAGGCCCAGGCCATCAACCTGGGCGTGGACTACGACGCCTCCATCCGGCGGCTGCTGTTGGGAGTCACCCTCTGCATCGCCGTGGCCACCGCCATGGTGGGCCCCATCTCCTTCATGGGTCTCATCGTGGCCAACCTCTCCCGCCAGCTTCTAAAGACCTACCGCCACAGCCAGCTGGTGCTGGGCTCGGTACTCTTCGGCATGGTGGTGCTGGTGGGCGGACAGCTCATCGTGGAGCGGGTCTACTCCTACGCCGTGCCCATCAGCGTATTTATCACCGTGGGCGGCGGCATCTACTTCCTCTATCTCCTCCTGACCAGAAAGAAGGTTTGACCATGCGCATTCAGGAACTGACCAAGCACTACGACGGCAAGCCCGTGGTGAACGGGGTCTCCTTTGAGATCCCCAAGGGCAAGGTGATCTCCCTCATCGGCCCCAACGGCGCGGGTAAGTCCACCGTTATGGGCATCCTCTCCCGGCTCATCGCCCGTGACAGCGGCCTGGTGGACTTTGACGGGAAGGACGTGGGCAAGTGGAAGAGCAAGGAGCTCTCCAAGCGCCTGGCTATCCTCACCCAGAGCAACAACATTCAGATGAAGCTCACCGTGCGGGAACTGGTGACCTTCGGCCGCTTCCCCTATTCCGGCGGGCGCACCACACCGGAGGACCAGGCCATCATCGACCGGGCCATCGCCTATATGGAGCTGGAGGACTTCCAGGACCGCTTCATCGACGAGCTCTCCGGCGGCCAGCGCCAGCGGGCCATGATCGCCATGGTCATCGCCCAGGACACCGAGTACGTCCTGCTGGACGAGCCCACCAACAACCTGGACATCTACCACGCCACCAACATGATGAAGATCGTCCGCCGCCTGTGCGACGAGCTGGGCAAGACCGTCATCCTGGTGCTCCACGAGATCAACTATGCCGCCTTCTACTCCGACTACATCTGCGCCTTCAAGGACGGCAAGATCGCCAAATTCGGCACGGTGGAGGAGGTCATCACCAAGGAGAATCTGTCGGAGATCTACCAGGTGGACTTCGAGATCCTCCGTATCCAGGGAAAACCCCTGTCCATCTACTACTAACATCTATTTTTCGGTACTTTTATGAAAAAGGAGCGTTTTGCATGAAAAAAGCGATTTCTCTGGCCCTGGGCCTGGCCCTGACCCTCTCCCTGGCCGCCTGTTCCTCCGGCACCGCCTCGGAGCCCTCCACCTGTCT
>DYBS01000134.1 GCA_019418525.1 Clostridiales bacterium | reverse complement strand
GTCACGTCCAGGGACTCCACCACTTCTTTAGGGGAAGCGGGGGCGGTGTGGGGGACGGGATAGACCGAGACGGCCTGCCGCGCGCCGGTCGGAAGATCTTTGAGGGCCGTGCGCAGGGCGGCCTCCACCCGTGCGGGCTCGGCGGTGCCGCAGTAGTAGAACTCCATGGGGGCGGTGGAGAGGAGGGCCTGGTACCGTTCCCACAGGGTTTCCGGGGTGAGGGCAGCGGCGTGGGCCTCATCGCCCAGCCGGTCCACGGCGAAGGGCTCCCCGGCGCACATCTCCTCTTTGATACGCTTGAGGGCGTAGCTGCGCTTTTCATTCACCTGGGCGCGGATACGGTCGATGAGGTTGGCCCGCTCCCCGGCGGTATAGTCAGGGCAGAAAGCCCCGTTCTGCGTGCGGGGGTCCAGGAGCAGCTCGCCCAGCAGATTGGCCGCCGGTTCCAGCACGGCGGAGCCGTCCAGGGTGTAGGCGTCGTCCAGGAAGCTGCCCAAAAAGCCCACGCACTGGATCTCGCCCCGGGCGCGGACCATGGGCTGGATGGAACCGCCGTACAGCTCGTCCAGCGCGGCGGAGAGGGACTCCATATCGGGGTGCTTCGCCGTGCCCCGGCGGAGGACCGAGGGCACCAGGGCGTTGGCCGCGGCGGTCTCCGGAGAGAGGGGAGCGAGGAACTGCGCGCCCAGCACGCAGGATTTAAAGGTGTTGGTGTGTACCGCGGTCAGGCGGACACCGGGAAAGAGCTCGATACGTTTGACTTGAGCCACGATCACCATTCCTTTCCGAGGGTTTTGGCTGAGGTATCCTTTATCATACCACAGAGCGGTATTGTTTGACACCTACCATCGAAGAAAATTTACAATTTTTCCGCGTCAGGGCAAAAAATCCCCCCTCCGGGGAGACCGGAGGGGGGAGCAGGTCTTACATCTCGGTGGTGAGGACCTTCTTCAGGTGGGCAAAACGGGGCAGGGAGTTCTCCTTGGGGCCGTTGGGCTCACCCTGAATGAGGGGCAGCACGTAGTCGATGAAAGGCTGCTCCACGCCGTTGCCGGCGGCGTTGATCCA
The DNA here is from genome assembly GCA_019418525.1 of Clostridiales bacterium. Taxonomy (GTDB): domain Bacteria; phylum Bacillota; class Clostridia; order Oscillospirales; family Oscillospiraceae; genus Pseudoflavonifractor_A. Next base: position 5,194 of record DYBS01000134.1, on the reverse strand, counting down.
CTCGCGGGGAACCTTCTTCTCGAAGTTAGCCACGATGTCCAGGGGCTCCAGCACGGTCTCGCACTTGTAGCCGCCCTCGCGGGTGCACTTGAAGGCCACCATCTTGTCGGTGGTGCCGGCCACAGCGGCCTCCACGGCGGCCTTACCGGCGGCAAAGGCCTCGTCGATGTCAGTCTTGGAGGCCACATGAGAGCCGCAGCGCTGCAGCAGGGACAGCTCGATGCCGCGGACCTTGGCGCCGGTCTTGTTCTTGATGATGTCGGCCAGCTTGACGGCCAGGCCGCCCAGCTGAGCGTGGCCGAAGCCATCGGTGGCGGAGGTCTCAGCCTCGGACACGAAGCGGCCATCGGCGTAGTGGATGCCCTCAGACACGGCCACCATGCACTTGCCGGTCTTGTTGTAGATGGCGGTGACGTCGTTCACGAACTGGTCCATGTCGAAGTCGGTCTCGGGCAGGTACACCAGATCGGGGCCGCAGCCGGTGAGGGAGGCCAGGGCGGCGGAGCCGGCCAGCCAGCCAGCGTGACGGCCCATGATCTCGATGATGGTGACCATGCCGGTGTCATAGACGTGGGCGTCCTGCCAGACCTCGGCGCAGGAGGTGGCGATATACTTGGCGGCGGAAGCGAAGCCGGGGCAGTGGTCGGTGCCGTTCAGGTCGTTGTCGATGGTCTTGGGCACGCCCATGACGCGGCACTCGTAGCCGGACTTCTGCATGAACTTGGAGATCTTGTTGCAGGTGTCCATGGAGTCGTTGCCGCCGTTGTAGAAGAAGTAACGGACGTCGTACTTTTTGAAGATCTCGAGGATGCGCTTGTAGTCGGTGTCATCCACATCGGGGTCGGCCAGCTTGTAGCGGCAGGAACCCAGGGCGGAAGAGGGGGTATATTTCAACAAATCCAGCTCAGCGGCGTCCTCCTGGGACATGTCGTAGAGCTTGTCATCCAGCACACCCTTGATGCCGTGGGCAGCGCCCAGCACCCGAGTGATGCTGTCATTGTCCAGAGCGGTGCGAATAACACCCAGCGCACTGGCGTTAATCACCGCGGTAGGACCACCGGACTGACCAATAATGCACGCGCCTTTGAGTTCATTCATAGCTTAAACCTCCACTTAAATGTTTTTGCGAGTTTCTTTGTGCATATTTTTTCTTTTTAGCACTCAAATTTAGATGTTTAGGGTGACTTATCTAAATTTTTCATTATTATATCATGCCCTCTTGTATTTAGCAATCGCAAATGGTAAAATCTATTTGTAATTTGAAAAAGGAGTTGATCCTTATGCCTCTCGTTACTACGACTGAGATGTTCAAGAAGGCTTACGACGGCGGCTACGCCATCGGCGCCTTCAACGTCAACAACATGGAGATCGTCCAGGGCATCACTGAGGCCGCCCGCGACGTCAACGCCCCCCTGATCCTTCAGGTGTCCAAGGGCGCCCGTGCCTACGCCAACCACACCTACCTGGTGAAGCTGGTGGAGGCCGCTGTGATCGAGTGCCCCAACATTCCCATTGCCCTGCACCTGGACCACGGCCCCGACTTCGAGACCTGTAAGGCCTGCATTGACGGCGGCTTTACCTCCGTTATGATCGACGCCTCCTCCAAGCCCTTCGCGGAGAACATCGAGATCACCAAGAAGGTCGTCGAGTACGCCCACGACCACGGTGTGGTGGTCGAGGCTGAGCTGGGCACCCTGGCCGGCATCGAGGACGACGTGAAGGTGGCTGCCCACGCCGCTTCCTACACCCGCCCCGAAGAGGTGGAGGAGTTCGTCTCCAAGACCGGCTGTGACTCCCTGGCCATCGCCATCGGCACCAGCCACGGTGCCTACAAGTTCACCGCTGACCAGTGCACCCGCAATGAGAAGGGCATCCTGGTTCCCCCTCCGCTGCGCTTCGACGTGCTGGAGGAGGTCTCCAAGCGCCTGCCCGGCTTCCCCATCGTGCTCCACGGCTCCTCTTCCGTGCCCCAGGAGTATGTGAAGATGATCAACGACAACGGCGGCAAGATGCCCGACGCCGTGGGCATCCCCGAGGAGCAGCTGCGTAAGGCCGCTTCTATGGCTGTCTGCAAGATCAACATCGACTCCGATCTGCGCCTGGCCATGACGGGCACCATCCGTCAGTTCTTCAACGAGCACCCCGACAAGTTCGACCCCCGCGAGTATCTGAAGCCCGCCCGCGCCAACATCAAGGAGCTGGTGAAGCACAAGATCATCGACGTGCTGGGCTGCGACAACAAGGCCTAATCGGTTTATCCGAAGCTGCAAAGACCCGTTGCGGAAATCCGCAGCGGGTCTTTTTTATCCTTTGACATAGAACGCCTGTTTGACAGTTTGACTGTCCTGTGGTATCATCCGAAAGAGAGGGGGGAGCGGATTGGACCGGGTTATCCTGCACTGTGATATGAACAGCTTTTACGCCTCGGTGGAGCTGCTGGACCACCCGGAGCTGCGTGAGCGACCAGTGGCGGTGTGCGGCGACCCGGAGAGCCGCCACGGAGTGATCCTGGCCAAAAACGAGAGGGCCAAGGCCTTTGGTGTACGCACCGCCGAGACGGTGTGGCAGGCCCAGCGGAAATGTCCGGACCTGATCCTTCTTTCGTCCCACCGGGAGAAGTATGTCCACTACTCCAAGGAGATTAACGCTATTTATGAGCAGTACACGGATCTGGTGGAACCCTTCTCCATCGACGAAAGCTGGCTGGACCTGACCGGGTCCCTCCACCTCTTCGGCGGGGACGCCAAAAAAGTGGCCGACGAGATCCGTGTCCGGGTGCAGGAAGAGACGGGGCTGACGCTGTCGGCGGGCGTCTCCTTTAATAAGGTGTTCGCCAAAATGGGTAGCGATTACCGCAAACCCGACGCCACCACCGTCATCTCCCGGGAGAATTTCCGGGACCTGCTCTGGCCACTGCCGGTGAGCGCCCTGCTCTTCGTGGGCCGGGCGGTGGAGCGGACCTTGGAGGCCCACGGCATTCACACCATCGGGGACCTGGCCGTTGCCGACCGGGAAGTGCTGGTGCGCCTGCTGGGGAAGGCGGGGGCTACTCTACGGTCTTACGCCGATGGCAGCGAACACAGCCCGGTGGTACCCCTGCGGGACCAGCCGCCCCCCAAGTCGGTGGGCAACGGCTATACCTTTCCCCAGAATCTGGTGGGGTGGGAGGAACTGCGCTCCGGGGCTGCGGCTCTGGCTGACAGCGTGGCCGGGCGGCTGCGTCAGGTGGGGATGAAGTGTACCACTGTACAGGTCACCATCCGGGACCCCCAATTCCGGGATATCTGCCGTCAGCGGCGGTTGGATGCACCCACCTTTGTGACCCGAGATCTTCTGGAAGCCGCCTTTGCCGTGATCCACGCTACGTGGAAGCCTAATGCACCGGTGCGGGCCCTCACCATCACCGCCCAAAACCTGATCCCCGAGGGAGAGGCCGCCGAGCAACTGGACCTCTTCGCCGCCGGGGCTGCCCGGCGCCGGGATAAACTGGAACATCTGGAGCGGGCGGTGGACGAAGTGCGTAAGAAATACGGGCATGATGCCCTTACCCTGGCCTCCACGGCCCGTAGGGAAGAGAAGCGAATCCCGGAAAAATAGACAACCCCCCGTTTCCCAAATGGGAAACGGGGGGTTGCTGTTTAGCTGTTGAGATAGTGGCGCACGAGCTCCTGCAGGAGCTCGTCCCGGTCCAGCTTGCGGATCAGTGTGCGGGCGTTGTTGTAATTGGTGATATAGGTGGGGTCCTCTGAGAGGATGTAACCTACAATCTGGTTGATGGGATTGTATCCCTTCTCCTGCAGGGAGTTATAGACAGAGGTCAGAATGTCTTTAATCTCCTGATCCTTCTCATAATTGAGACTGAATCTGCGTGTGTAATCTGACTGCATGACATCGCACCTCCTTACCATTTCTGCCCTTTATTTTAACCGAAAAGGGCGGGGGTGTAAAGAGGGAGGACGAAAAATTTAGGAAGAATTAAGGACTTGGACAGTCCGCCGCCCATAAGAGGGGAGCGGTGCGGCCCCCCGGACCCACTCCAGATCCTGGGGGGTGCCCAGGTCCCGCCGCACCGGCCCCAGGGCGGCGGAGCGGCCGTGGGCGCGGCAGACTTCCAGTGCATCCTCCAGCACCGACGCGCCGCCGTAGTGCTGCCCGGAGAAGAGGGGAGAGAAGGGCTCGTCCATCCCCACCAGCCAGTACCCACCGTCCGCCGAGGGGCAGAGCACCACGTCGCACCCGTCCAGCAGTTCCCCGGCCCTGGCCACATCGGCCCCGTCCAAAAAGGGAAGGTCGGAGCCCAACAGCAGCGCCCCCTCGTAGCCCAGGTCCAGGGCCCGGCGGATGGCGTTGTCCATGCGCGCGCCCAGCCCGTCCCCCTCCTGGGGGAAGAGGGGGGCGTCCCCGGTAAAGGGGGACAAGCGCTCCGGATCCCCGGGCCCGGCGTAAAAGACCAGAATGTCCAGCCCCAGGGGTTTCAGCGCCGCCAGATCGTCGGCCACCATGGCCCCCTGGAGGGCGGCACATTCCTCCCCACTGAGAACGGGGAGGAGCCGGGTCTTGCACTGCCCCGGCAGGGGCACCCGGGTAAAGAGCAGGATGGCACGTCGTTTTTGCATGTGCATGGAAAAACCTCCTTACCGACAGTCCCGGTACAGTTCCTGCAAGCGCTGGGGGGAGACCCCCTTGCGGTAGAGGTGGCGCAGGTAGTACATCTGGAACCCCACCCGCCAGGGGCCCCCGGCCTCAAAACGCCGCACCGAGGCCACGATGGGGCTCTTCACCACCACCGGCGGGATGTGTTTTTTCTTCAGGCGGAGGGAGAGCTCGTAGTCCTCCATGATGGGGAGGTCGGGAAAGCCGCCGATCTCCATAAAAAGGGCCCGGGTGAAGTACATGCCCTGGTCCCCAAAGACGATGTGCCCCACTTTGGCCCGAAAATTGGAGATGCGGATGCCCCCGCAGTAGGGGAAGCGGGTGTCGTCAAAGGTGATGGTGAGGCAGCCCCACCGGGCGCCGGCGTCCACGGCGGCCTGGATATGGGAGAGTACATCTCCCTCCACGGCGCTGTCGGCGTGGAGGAAGAACAAAATGTCCCCCTTGGCGTGGGCGGCGGCCAGATTGCACTGATTGCCGCGGCCCTTGGCCCCGGTGACCACCCGGTATCCAGCCTCCCGGAGGAGGGGCACTGTGGCGT
>DYBS01000133.1:2955-6273 GCA_019418525.1 Clostridiales bacterium | reverse complement strand
GGGTGGACCTGGAGGAGGGGGCGTAAGCCCTCCATCTTTTATTAAGGATTGGTTCACACTTTCTTCAGGCAGTTCTGTTATACTCAGGAACACACAGAGATCAAAGAGAGGCGGAGGACGGATCTATGGCGGCCAGGAAGAGAAAACGAGGACGCAGACGCAACCGGGGGCGGTTTGGGCTGCTCTATAAGCTGCTCTCTACCCTCCTCATTCTGGCCGCCATTTTGACGGGCTGCATCGTATTTTTCCGGGCCAATGAGATCGTGGTCACCGGCCAGTCCCGCTATACGGCGGAGGAGATCATTGCCGCCACCGGGGTGGAGCAGGGACAAAACCTGTTCCGGTTGGACAAGGCGGCCATCGTGCGGCAGGTCAGCGTACAGCTGCCCTACATCGACACCATCTCCATCCATCGGAAATTCCCCGATACCCTCCTTATCACCGTCACGGAGAGCCAGCCGGTGGCCGCGCTGGAGTACGACGGGGCCTGGTGGTTGCTGGATGCCCGGTGCAAGATCCTGGAACAGGGAGATGCCTCCCTGGCCACGGGCCGGGCCATTCTGCTGGGGCTGAAGCCGCTCTCGCCTGCGGTGGGATCCCCACTGGCTGTGGAAGAGGAGCAGCAGAACAAGCTCGACTCCCTCAAGACGCTGCTTGCCGCTCTGGCGGAGCGGGAGCTGACCGGGCACATCACCGAGTTCATCGATCTCACATCGGAGAGCGACATCCGCTTTGGCTATGACGCCACCCTCACCGTGGAGGTGCCGCTGTACAGCAGCGACTTTGCCCTCCAGGCCCGGCGGCTGGACGGGGCTCTTCAGGAGCTCCAGGAGCGCAACGGCACGGTGGCGGGTACTCTTACCCTCCCGGCGGAGGGGAACCGGGCGTGGCTGACCACCCAGCGCTGGATGCCTGAGGCGCAGCTCCCGGTGTGGCAGAGCGCCCCGGTGACGGACAGTGCCGCCGGTACGGAGACTGGGACAGAGCAGGCCGAAACGCAGGCACCTCAGACCTCCGCCGCGCCGGAGACCAGCGCCCCGGCGGAGAGCGTGGCCCCGCTGGAGCCCACGCAGACCGGGGAATAGGAGGAAGATATGAAAACAAGACGAAAACGGGGAGAGATGGCGGTGGTGGCCGCGTTTCTGGTGCTGGGCTTTTTGCTGGGTTTACAGCTCAAGAGCGTGCGGCTGCACGCGGGGGTAGACGCCACCAGCGCCAGCCGCCTGGAGACCCTCCAGGAGCTCTATAACAACCTGGTCAATGAGCGGGATGGGCTGAAGGAACAGCTCACCACCGCCCAGAAGGAGCTGGAGGACTACCGCAGCGCCGCCGCCAGCGGGGAGGAGAGCGAGGCCCTCAAGTCGGAGGTGGACTACCTGTCCATGGTGGCGGGGCTCACCGACGTGGAGGGACCGGGCGTCATGGTCGTCCTGCAGGACTCCACCGCCTCCAACACCACGGGGGATGAGAACGACTACCTCATCCACGACAGCGACCTCCTCTCCGTGGTCAACGAGCTGCGGGATGCGGGGGCTCAGGCTCTCTCTCTCAACGGGGAGCGCATCCTGGCCACCAGCGAGATCCGCTGCGCCGGATCGGTGGTGATGATCAACGGCCAGCGCCTCGCCGCACCCTTTGTTATCTACGCCATTGGCGATCCCACCACCCTCTATAACGCCCTGACTATGCGGGGCGGCGTGGTGGACGTATTGAGCCAGTGGAAGATCCAGGTGAACGTGACCATGAGCGAAAAACTGCTCATCGAGAAGTACGACGGGACCATTGCCACCGATTATCTCAGTCCCGCCACCGAGTCCGACGAAGGGGGTGAGGGTTGATGCTGTGGCTGGAAGGGATCGGCCTGGGCGTGGGGCTGCTGCTGGGGATTTTCTGCCCCTGGACAGTGCCAGCGGACTGGACGCTCTATGTGGCTGCCGGGCTGCTGGCGGCGCTGGACTCCGCCCTGGGCGGCGCCCGGGCCCGGCTCAAGGGTCAGTTCAAGCTGGGGATCTTTCTCTCTGGGGCGGTAGGCAACGCTATCATCGCGGTGTTCCTCACCTGGCTGGGGGACAAGCTGGGCATTCCCCTCTATCTGGCGGCGGTAGTGGTATTCGGAACCCGCTTGTTCCAAAACTTTGCAGAAATCCGAAGGGAACTATTGACCCCTGGACAAAACCGAGATAAAATAAAACAAGACGCATCGAATCCCCAGTGAAGTGGGAAAAACGGAGTTTTCTACAACAGAATGTTGAATCGGATACATAGGAGGAGCAGTTATGGCGTTTGGACTGGATACCGGGCCGGATAACGTAGTTTCGATCAAGGTGATCGGCGTTGGCGGCGGCGGAAATAATGTGGTCAATCGCATGATCGAGACCGGCATGGAGGGGGTTGACTTTATCGCGGCCAACACCGATAAGCCGTTCCTGGACGTGTCGAAGGCCACCTATAAAGTACAGCTGGGCGAGAAGCTGACCGGCGGGCGCGGCGCGGGCGCCGACCCCGAGAAGGGCCGCAAGGCCGCCGAAGAGAGCCGGGCTCAGATCTCCAAGACCCTGGAGAACACCGACATGGTGTTCATTACCGCCGGCATGGGCGGCGGCACCGGCACCGGCGCCGCTCCCATTGTGGCCGATATCGCTAAGGAGATGGGACTGCTCACCGTGGGTGTGGTTACCAAGCCTTTCAACTTTGAGGGGCGCCGCCGCATGACTCAGGCTGAAAAGGGCATTGAGGAGCTGCGGGACAAGGTGGACAGCCTGGTCATCATCCCCAACGAGCGCCTGAAATACGCCACCGATCAGAAGATCACCTTTGCCAACGCCTTCGCTATCGCCGATGATGTACTGCGCCAGGCGGTGCAGTCCATTTCGGACCTCATCAAGAAGACGGGTCTCATTAACCTGGACTTTGCCGATGTGTCCGCTGTTATGAAGGACGCGGGCATGGCCCATATGGGCGTGGGCCGGGCCGCCGGCAAGAACAAAGCTGAGGAGGCCGCCAAGATGGCCATCTCCAGCCCCCTGCTGGAGACCTCTATCAACGGCGCCAAGGGCGTGCTGGTCAATGTGACTGGTTCCATGGACATCGGTCTGGATGAGGTGGACACTGCCGCCAGCCTGGTGCAGCAGGCCGCCCACCCCGACGCCAACATCATCTTCGGCGCCGCCTTCGACGACTCCCTGGAGGACGAGATCCGTGTCACGGTGATTGCCACCGGTTTTGAGGACGACTATCCCGGTGCCCTGTCCGGCACCCCCTTCACCACCGCCGGCGAGAAGAAGGCCGAGAAGGCGAACGCCTCCGCGGAGGCCGTCG
>DYBS01000133.1:0-2945 GCA_019418525.1 Clostridiales bacterium | reverse complement strand
TGGTACGGCTGTTCCCGCCAGCAGCGCGCCGGTCCGGGAAGAGAAGCACGCCGAGACTCCCGCGTCCAATCTGGAGGACGGCGTGGACGACGACGGCTGGGGCCAGATCTTTGAGATCTTCAACAACAAAAAACACTGAGCCCGAACAGGCCCGGCACTGCGGTGCCGGGCCTGTTTTTACCCTTGCAATCCCGCCGGGGGCGGGTTATAATGAGTAACGTGGCTGGGGGCATTCCGCCTGTGAAAGCCCCAGAAGTACGGCCTGGCCAGCAAAGGAGTGATATGCGCCGTGAGCAGCGACCCTGGGAGTCGAAAACGAACGAGAGAAAGCAAGCTGGCGGCGCAGAACCGTATGGCCGGGGAAGTGTGATGGTCCCCGCGCGGTCTGTGTTGCAGCAGTGCCGGCGCAATGCGTGTTGCGCGCCGGTCTGAGACAAGACAACGCGCGGGTTTGTCATGCCCTTTTTCGGGAAACGGCCCGCCGGAAAGGCGTGATTTCGGATGCTAACCATTCACAAGACCATCAACGGAAAAATGACCCGGCTGGACACCATCCAGGACGGCTGCTGGGTCAACCTGACCTACCCCAGCGAGGATGAGCTGAACACGGTGGCCGCTACTCTGGCGGTGGAGCCCTCCTTCCTACGGGCCGCCCTGGATGAGGAGGAGACCTCCCGTATCGACACCGAGGAGGGCCAGACTCTTCTCATCATCGACGTGCCCGCCGTGGAGAAGGACGACCAGGTGGTGTACTCCACCCTCCCTCTGGGCATCATCGTCACCGAAAAGCACATCATCACCGTCTGCCTGAAGGAGTCCTCCATCATCAAGGACTTCCAGGACGGCCTGGTCCGCAACGCGGAGACTCAGAAGCGCACCAGCTTCATTCTCTATATGCTGCTGCGGGTGGCCAAGCGCTTCCTCCAGTATCTGAAGCAGATCGACAAGATTTACAGCTATATGGAGCGCCAGCTCTACAAATCCCAGCGGAACAAGGAGCTCATCCAGCTCCTGGACCTGGAAAAATCCCTGGTCTACTTCAATACCTCTCTAAAAGCCAACGAGGTGACGCTGGAGAAGATCCTGCGCGGGCGCATCATCACCCTCTACGAGGAGGACCACGACCTGCTGGAGGACGTGCTCATCGAGGTGCGCCAGGCCATCGAGATGGCCAACATCTACTCCTCCATCATCTCGGGTATGATGGATGCCTTTGCCAGCGTCATCAGTAACAACCTGAACGTCATCATGAAGGTGCTGACCTCCATCACCATCCTGCTGACCATCCCCAACATCGTGTTCGGCTTCTACGGCATGAACGTGGCGGGCCTTCCGCTGGACCAGTTCTGGTGGTTCCCGCTGGTAGTGGCCGCGCTGGTCATCGGCGTGGTGGCTGTATTGCTGAAAAAGAAGGATCTTTTCTAAGGACCGATATCAAACGGGCCCTGCGGCATTTCTGTCGCGGGGCCCGTGTTCTATCTTCCGGCAAAAAAGTCCAGGTTATAGCGGTAGGCCGGGTGGTCGGGGCGATAAGTTCCTGCCCGGCGGTTCCACTCTTCGGCCTCGGCACGCTTTCCCAGGTGGTAGCAGCACAGACACAGCTGGATGCAGGGGAGAAAGCCGTGGCAGTCGGGGAGGCAGAAGGCACCGCTGCGGGGGTCGCAGGGGTGCTTCAGCGCCTCCTGATACCACGCCGCGGCCCGCTGGTAATCCCCCTGGTCTAGCAGGAGTTTTCCCAGGTCACAGCACACCTCCGCCCTCGGGCCGTCAAAAGCCAGACTTTCCAGCAGGGCCCGCCGGGCTTTCCGGGGCTGTTTCAGGGCCAGGTAGCACTGGGCCAGATTGCGGCAGGCCTCGATGTTGTTTTCCTTCCACCCCCAGCCCAGGGTGAGGAACTCCTCCAGCACATCTGCGGCCTCCTGGTACCGCCCGTGGGCGGCCAGCTCCCGGCCGTAGTAGAACTGCTCCCGGGGAGAGAGGTTGCGCCCACGGGCCAGCACTCCCTCCAGGATGCGCAGATTGCGGTCCGGGTCGCCGGGGTGGAGTTTTTGGTGGGTGACTGCGGCGTCGGTGTACACTACCGTCCCCACCGGGGCGATACACTCGTGGACCACGCCCTCCCAGCGCAGGTGGGGGGCATTTCGGACGATACGCTCCCGGCAGTAGGTGAGCAGGGGCGCACCTTTCTTGTCCAGACCCGCGTGATAGGGGGCCATCACCACATCGGGGCCGGGGAGCACGTCTTTCTTAAGGGCTAGAAAGGCCTCCCGGTCGGCGGGAAGGAGGACATCATCGGCGTCCAGCCACATACAGTAGGACATGGTGGCCTGCTGGAAGGAGAAGTTGCGGGCGGCGGCGAAGTCGTCCTGCCAGGGGAAGTGGTAGATATGCTCCGTAAAGCGCCGGGCGATCTCCACGGTGGAGTCAGCGGAGCCGGTGTCCACGATGATGAGCTCGTCGTAGAGCCCGGCAGCGCTCTCCAGGCACCGGGCCAGCACGTCCTCCTCATCCCGGACGATGAGGCAGAGGGAAAGGGTATCCATGGGCCACCTCCAAACGGGTTTGCCCCATCCTATGCGCCGAAAAGGCCTAGGTTTCCGGCATACTGGAGTTTTCGGGCGCATAGGTTTCCGGGAAGGAGGTGAGGGGGATGCCCACACTGGAACGGGCGGCGGACGCCCTATGGAATCCGTGGCTGCTGGGGCTTTTTCTGGTAACGGGGCTTTGGTACTCGGTGCGCACCGGCTTTTTCCAGCTCTTTGGCCTGAAAACCTGGCTGAAAGCCACGGTGGGGAGCCTCTTCGCCCGGAGGAAAAGCGGCGGGGGCGGCCTGAGCCAGACCCAAGCTCTGGCCACCGCCCTGGCCTCCACCATCGGCACCGGCAGCATCGCTGGCGTGGCCACCGCCATCGTGCTGGGGGGCCCGGGGGCGGTCTTTTGGATGT
>DYBS01000132.1 GCA_019418525.1 Clostridiales bacterium | reverse complement strand
CATCTGCTCCAGGGTGGAGTCCATGGTGATGAGCTGGCCCACCCGGCGCAGCACCCCCACCACCTCAATGCTGTTGATGGGCTTGGAGATGAAAAAGTCCACCCCGGTGGCGTAGGCCTCGGCTACCATATCCTTGCTGGTCACCTGAGAGAGCATTACAAAGTGGATCTGAGGGAAGCGCTCGTGGGCCTGCCGCACAAAAGCGATGCCGTCCATACCGGGCATGAGCAGATCCACGATGACAATGTGGGGGCGCATGTAGTTCAGGTCCTCCAGCGCGTCCTGACCGCTGGAGGCGGTGCCGCAGACACAGCCGCAGCCGCTGTCCTCAATGATCATGCGCAGCACATTGAGCACCGCCGGGTCGTCATCCACGAGATAAAAAAGCATGGTCACGTTCCTCCAGTTCCGTTTTGGGGATAGAGATGGTAAAGGTGGTGGAGCCGCCGGCGCTGGTCACGGAGATCGACCCGTGGAGTTTTACCTCCACTAGGCCCTTGACCAGGGGCAGTCCAAGCCCTCGGTTGATGGCTCCGGTGGCATAGTTGATTTTGCTGGAAAAGCCGGGCAGGAAAATCTGTTCCAGCCGCTGGGGCGGGATACCACCGCAGTCGTCCTGCACGGTGAAGCAATAGTCGTCACCCACAGCCCGGGCGGTGAGGGTGACATGGTATACCCCGTGGTCAGAGGCCGCCTCCACGGCGTTGTTGAAGAGGTTATAGAAAATGGACATGAGGTAGTGGTGCTGCCCGGTGTAGAAGTGGACCCGATTATCCGCCTGAAAGAGTACCTGTTTCCCGGCAGCCTGGGCGGTCTGGACCACACTCTGCCCCAGCAGAGCCAGCAGATCCCGCCACTCCATACCGGCCTCCGCCTCTTCTTTTTCCAGCGCCTCGGAGATGCCGCGCATAATGAGGAAATATTCCTTCTTGACCTCGTGAATGTCAGTGGCCACAGCCAGAGCCAGCTGGGTCTCCTGCGGGTCGGCGCCGCTGTCCCGCAGGCGGCTGTACAGATGATAGGCCCGGTTCATGGTGTCCTCGATGAGGGAGGTGCCCTTGTCCATCCAGGCTACCTCGCTCTTCAGGCTGGCCGTCATCAGCATCAGACGCTGATAGCGCTGGGCGTCCTCCCGCCGCAGGAGCTGGAAGCCGTACCCGTCCAGCAGCCGCAGGGCGCACCAAGCCATCAGGCTGCGGCAGACACCCACCAGCAGGAGCCGCCCCAGGGAGGAGGGCTGAAAGGCTGCCGGGCCCACCCGGACCAGAAGCTCGGCCAGATTGGACAGGGCGTCCAGCACGGCCAGAGGCACGCAGGTGCGCAGGGGGAAGGGGTGGAAGCATACCTTTCGGCGGTAGAGCTCAAAGAGCAGGCCGTAGCAGGCATAAAAGACCATCTCAGGTGCATGGGCATTCCAACTCCCTGCCAGCGTACCAGAGGCCGCCAGGCGGGCCAGGACACGCAGGAGGAACACGCACGGCGCGGCCAGCAGCATGGTCCAAACCACCGGCAGCCCCGGCCATAGGGAACACAGCACCGGCAGGAGCACCACCGCAATGGAGATGGTGAAGGCGCCCGGCTCCAAACCCATGGACACCTGAGAGGACACCGCAATGACCAGCGCGCTCAGCAGCACTGAGCGGCGGCAGGATGCCTGTTCCATAATTTACCTCCTTTTTGGGGCTATTTCCATGGAATTCCTCTATCATCATACAATACTTTTATAGTTTTGTACACACCGTGAAAAAAGTTGCGTAATAAGAGCAAAAAAGGGGCCTCCGCTTTGGCGGAGGCCCCAGGATCAAAAAGGTCTATTCTTCTTCGTTGTGGAACAGCAGGCGGTAATCCGAGCCCTCAACGGCATAGATGCTGTCCAGATCCTCGTGGACCATCGAGGCCTCATCGAAGGGGATGCCAAATTTCACACAGGTGCCGCAGGAGGCCGATAAGGCCCGGGGCACCGGCATCATCTTGGGCTTGTCCCCACGCTCCTTGCAGAGCTTCTGAAACTGGATGGCGCCGAAGTGGGTGTGGAAGGTGGCGATCTGCTCCATTTTACTTGGTGATGGTCAGCTCAAAGTCCTCACCCACGGCCTTGTGGGTGACCTTGTAGCCGGCGTTGGTGGCGAAGCGGGTGATGTTCTGCACGGGAGTCATGCTGTCCACCAGCACCTTCAAGGGCACGCCGCCCTTCAGGGCGTTCTTGGTCATCAGCACAGGCTCGGGGCAGGAATAGCCTCTGGCGTCCAGTTCGTTCATAACGATAACTCCCTTTCCTTATTTCTTCTTGCCCAGGTTCAGCGCACCGATGGCGCACACGATGACCAGGCCCAGGATGACGGCGATCTTGCCGTTGGTGGTGGGGCCGTCAGTGGAGGAGGCCAGACCGAAGTTGTGGCAGAAAGCGGCGCCCACCACCATGCCCAGCACGGCCATGGAGGAGTCGCTGTTGCCGCTGCCGGAGAGGATCAGCTGGCGCAGGGGGCAGCCGCCCAGCAGCACCGAGCCAACGCCCACCAGAACCATGCCCAGCAGGTTCCACACTCCGTCCACATGGGCCACGGGCTGACCGGCAAAGCCGGGGTTGAACTTGCCCAGAATCAGGTTGCCCACCAGCACGGCCACGAAGATGGCCACAAAGCCGCTGAGCAGGTGGAAGTCCTTGAACAGAATGGCGTCGCGGATGCCGCCCACCATGCACAGGCGGGTCTTCTGAGCCAGAGCGCCCACCACCAGACCGGCGATGAGGGCCGCGGCGATGGGGGCGTGCATGGAGCCCGGACCACTCTCAGAGAACATCAGCAGGGCAGGGGCGCCCACCAACAGAAGCAGCAGTCCCACGGCCACGGCGGGCATCAGGACGCCCTCCACTTTGGGCTGGGGGGTGGACTTTTTGAGGGAGAAGCCGGCGCGCAGGAACAGGGTGCCGATGCCAATGCCCAGCACGAAGCCCACCAGGCCCAGAATGGCGTTGCCGTCACCGCCGCCCAGGCGGATGACCATGCGCAGGGGGCAGCCCAGGAACATCAGGGCGCCCACCATTACACAGAAGCCCAGCACGAAGCGGGCCATGGGAGACGAGCCGCCCCGGACGTTAAACTCCTTGCCGGCCAGCGCCATGATGAAGGCGCCCAGCACCAGGCCCATGATCTCCGGGCGGACGTACTGGACGATGGGGGCGGAGTGGAGCTTCACACCGCCGGCGATGTCACGCAGGAAGCAGGCGATACAGAAGCCCATGTTGGCGGGATTGCCCAGGGCCACCAGGGCCACCGAGCAGGCGCCCACGATGAGACCGGCCAGAATGATCAGGCCGTGGTCCTTCCATTTTGACATAGAATCTCCTCCTTTGTGGTAACACACAACCACATATTTACAGTGTCATTATAGCCCACCCCATGGAGGATTGGAAATTGTGCTTATCTATAAAGAATTATAAAAATTATTTTAATAATCAATAAAGCTAGGAAAGTATACGCTGTGTTTATCAATATCTTTTATTTTATTTCCAAATATACTCTTTCTTTTTCGACAGGGCCTGTGTATACTTAGCATAGAAGGGTAGAATGGATTCCGACAAAAAACGGACTCCGGTCAAACCGGAGTCCGTTTTTCCGCAAGGTCAGCGGCCGGGCCGCACATGGACCAGATGCTCCCCGCGGGGAAGGACCTGTCCGATGGCCGCACCGGGTACGCCCAGATCGTGGAGCCGGTGGAGCAGCTCTTCCGCCCGGGCCTCCGGCACCGAGATGAGCAGGCCGCCGGCGGTCTGGGGGTCGTAGAGGATATCGCTGCGCTCCAGCGGGATGCCGCTTTCCACCTTCACGTCGTTGGCCAGATAGCCCATGTTGTTGTAGGCGCCGCTGGGGATGATGCCGTCTTTGGCCAGCTCCAGGGCCTTGGGCAGGATGGGCACCGCGTCGGCCCACAGCTCGATGGTGTGCTGGCACCCCTTGGCCATCTCCTGCACATGGCCCAGCAGGCCAAAGCCGGTGATGTCGGTGCAGGCGTTGGGATGCACGGGGAGCATGGCCTCCTGGGCCTTCTTATTGAGGGTGGTCATGACGGCGAGCATCTCGTCGTACTCCGCCGGGGTGAGCAGGTCCGCCTTGGCGGCGGTGGAGAGCACGCCGGTGCCCAGGGGCTTGGTGATGATGAGGAGGTCCCCCTCCTTCGCCCCGTCGTTGGTGAGGATCTCATCGGGGCGGGCGAAGCCGGTGACACACAGGCCGTACTTCGGCTCCTTATCCTCGATGCTGTGGCCGCCCACGATGACCGCTCCGGCCTCCATCACCTTATCGTAGCCGCCGGCCAGGATGCCCTTGACCACGTCCAGGGACAGGCAGTTGGGGAAGGTGAGCAGGTTCATGGCGATCTTGGGGGTGCCGCCCATGGCCCATACATCGGACAGGGCGTTGGTGGCGGCCACCTGTCCGAACTGGAAGGGGTCGTCCACGATGGGCGGGAAGAAGTCCACGGTGGCGATCATGGCGGTGTCGTCGTTGATACGGTAAACAGCGGCGTCGTCGCTGGAGTCGAAGCCGACCATCAGATTGGGGTCATAAATGCGGGGAAGATCGGCGAGCAGAGAGCCAAGGACACCCGGTCCTATCTTGGCACCTCACCCACCGGCCGAGGTCATCTCGGTGAGCTTGATTTTATCGTGCTGGGATGACATGCTTCCGCACCTTCTTTCTTTCATATCTGTGTCAAGGCCCCTCTATTCTACCCCGGGAATCCACAAATAGCAACAGGAGAGAGGAACGATTTCTATGCAGCTCAAGCAATTGGAAGTGTTTGTCCAGGTAGCGCGTCTGAAGAGCTTTTCCAAGGCGGCCGACGCCCTCTATCTGACTCAGCCCACCATCAGCGCCCACATCAGCGCCCTGGAGAGCGAGCTGGGCAGCAAGCTGGTGGTGCGCTCCACCAAGGAGATCCAGCTCACCACCACGGGCAGCATCCTTTTCAGCTACGCCAATCAGATCCTGGGCCTGTGCGAGCGGGCCGAACAGGATGTCAAGACCGCCTCCTCAGACATCCAGGGCGCGCTGTCGGTGGCGGCGTCCACCGTGCCCTCCCAGTATCTCCTCCCCCGCATCCTGCCCCATCTGCGCCAGCGCTACCCCAAGGTATTTTTCCAGGTCTTTCAGGGGGACAGCAGCCAGGTGGCCCAGCGCATCTTTGAAAACGGGGCGGAGCTGGGCATCATCGGCTCCCCGGTGCAGAAGGCCGGGTGCATCTGCACGCCCTTCTTCTCCGAGCGGATGGTCATTATCACCCCCAATACCCCGGAGTACCAGGAGTTGGAGGGGGAGATGACCAGTCAGGTGCTGCGCTCCAGCCCCTTCCTGGTCCGGGAGCCCGGCTCCGGCACCCGCAAGCGCAGCGAGGAATTTCTGCGCGGTATCGGCGTGGACCCCCGGGAGCTGTCCCTGGCCGCCCAGCTCCAGAGCACCGAGAGCATTCTTCAGGGCGTCAAAAACGGCCTGGGTATCTCCATCGTCTCGGGTCTGGCCGCCAGCGACTATGTGCAGATGGGGGCGGTGCTCTCCTTTGATTACGACAGCCCCCTCCTCACCCGGCAGTTCTACCTTATCCACCATCGCAACCGGCCCCATTCGCCCGCCGCGGCCATGCTGCTGAAGGAGCTGCCCCGCTTCTTCCAGGACGAGATCACCACGGAGGATGCGACCTGAGGCACCCTGCCAAAGTTCGGCGGGTCCGAGCCACTGTATTTTGTGTGTTTTGTTCCCACCACCCCGGGAAAACTGTGGTATTTCCACAGAAGCAGTCCCCAACTGACTCCCGGCTCTTTCCCCTTTTTACATGAAAAACCACCCAGAACGCCGCGACCGGAGCGATTCGGACGCGGCGTTTGGCGTTTTTGGGCGGAAAAAACAGCTTGACATTTTCTGGCGATGTCAGTAAAATACGTTTAAACTTTTTAATTAAATTTTTTTAATTAAAATTTTTGAAACTACAAACTGCGACGTCCGTCGCCCCACAAGGGAAAGGAGAACGTAACTATGTTTGAGAAGGTCCGTGACATTATTGTGAGCAACCTGAGCTGCGATCTGGAGGCCGTCACCATGGAGGCAAGCCTCACCGATGACCTGGAGCTGGACAGCCTGGACGCCGTGGATCTGAACGCCGCTCTGGAGGATGAGCTGGGCGTGTCCATGCCCGACGAGGTGCTGAAGGAAGTCCAGACCGTGGGCGACATCGTCCGCTATCTGGAGGAGCACGCCGAGTAAGGGGCGAAGTGCCATGGAACTGAACGAAGTATTAGAGCTGATGGAGCGCTTTGAGGGCAGCGCCATTCAGCGCATGGAGCTGGAGAACAAGGGCTTCCGTCTGATGCTGGACAAGGCCGTGCCGGTGGCCGC
>DYBS01000131.1 GCA_019418525.1 Clostridiales bacterium | reverse complement strand
ATAAGAGACAGGGCCCAGCCAGTGGCCTTCTGGATACAACAAGCGCCGTCCCGGCCGGGACGGCGCTTGCTTGTTATCTCTTTCGGCCGGAGAGCAGCAGGCCCAGAACGACGCCCACCCCGGCAGGGAGCACCCAGCCCAGGCCTACGTCCGCCAGGGGCAGGGCGTCCAGAAAGTCCAGAGGCACCTTCAGACCCTTCAGGGCAAAGAGTACGCTGAACACTCCAGTGCACAGTACCGCCGCAGGATACACCCAGCGGCGGCCCTCCAGCCACCGCTGGAAGAAGGACAGGGCGATGAGCACGATAGCCACCGGGTAGATGGCGCTGAGCACCGGCGCGGACACTTCCAGGATTTGGGCCAAGCCAGCATTGGAGATGGCCATGCTCACCAAAGCGAAGAGCACCGCCCACCCCCGGTAGCTCAGCCGGGGACAGATGCTGTGGAAGTACTCGCCGCAGGAGCTGATAAGGCCCACGCACACATTGAAGCAGGCAATGAGGAAGATACCCGCCAGCAGGACGCTGCCCACGGTGCCGAACAGCAGGCCCACCACATTGGTGAGGGCCTCCGCCCCGTCGGCCGGGTTGGGGAGTGCGCCGCCAGACAGAGCGCCGATGTGGGCCAGCATGCAGTAGACCGCCAGCAACATCCCTCCGGCGACCACCCCCGCCCGGACGGTACCCTGCACCACGGCGCCCTCCTCCTCCACCCCCCGGGCGCGGATGTTCACCGCAATGACAATGCCGAAGGCCAGGGCGGCGATGGTGTCCATGGTCTGATAGCCCTCGATGAAGCCCTTGACCACCGCATGGGTCGCGTAGTCCCCGGTGGCCGGACCGTAGCCCTCCAGCGGGTTGACCAGACAGCCCACAAAGGTGACGACAATCAGCGCCACCAGGATGGGGCAGAGAATCTTGCCCAGCCGGTCGGTGAGCTTCTCCGGCCGCAGGGCGATGAACAGGGCGGCGGCGAAGAACACCAGGGAGTAGACCAGTTGATACACCCCGATGGGGGCGTCCGCTCCCACGAAGGGAGGGACGGCCATTTCAAAAGAGGTGGTGGCCGTCCGGGGGATGGCCAGGCAGGGGCCGATGGCCAGATAGGCCACGATGGTGAACACCCGGGCAAAGGCGGGATGCACACGGCTGCCCAGGGCATCCAGCCCGCCGGAGCGGGCCACCGCCACCACCCCCAGTACCGGCAGCCCCACCGCGCTGAGGGCCAGCCCCAGCATGGCGGGCCAGGTTTGGGTGCCCGCCTGGGCCGCAATATTGGGCGGAAAAATCAGATTGCCCGCCCCAAAAAACATGGAGAACAGGGAGAAGCCCACCAGAAGCAGATCCCTGCCCTCCAGCCGTCTCTCTTTCTCTCTCACGGTCGTTTCCTTTCCCGCAATTTAAAAACAGCGGCATACCGCACGGCATGCCGCTGTTTTTCACTTACGTACCAAAATCAGCCCTGGGAGATGGCACCCGTGGGGCAGGTATCGGCGCAAGAACCGCAGTCGATGCAGGAACCGGCATCGATGACGTAGTGCTCGTCGCCCTGGGAGATCGCGCCCACGGGGCAGTTGCCCTCACAGGCACCGCAACTCACGCAAGCGTCGCTGATGACATAGGCCATTGGATACACCTCCAAACACTCAAGCTAAAGTCATTGTACCATAACTTTTTAAAAATGCAATGCTAAAATGCGCCGACTGTGGGTATATTTTTTCACAGTGGGAAAAAATAGAATCCAGCCACCCGAAGGAGGCGTATTTTTCCATGGACAAATCCTCTCAATTTCACATGGAGGCGGCCGGGAGCCTAACCCCGGAGCTGGACGGCGCGCCGCGCAGCGGTCTGCACCAGCACAGAACAAAAGAAAAGGGGCGTGGCACAGCGGATGAAGCCCGTCAAAAGGCAGTGGAGGCTCCTCTTTTGGAGACGGAGCAAACGAGGTGAACACATGAGCGAAACCAGATTTACCGAGCGGGCCCAGGCCGCCCTGCGGCTGGCCCAGGAGTGTTCGGCCGAGCTGGGCCACGGCTATGTGGGCAGCGAGCACCTGCTGCTGGGCCTGGCCCGTGAGGGCAAAGGGGTGGCCGCCAAGGTGCTCCAGTCCGCCGGGCTGGAGCCAGAGAGCCTGAAGGCCGCCATCGCCCGCATGGTGGGGGTGGGCGCCCCCGGCGGCGCGCCGTCCCAGGGGCTCACCCCCCGGTGCAAAAAGATCATCGAGCTCTCCCTCACCGAGGCCGCCCGGCTGGGCCACCACTACGTGGGTACCGAGCACCTGCTGCTGGGTATCCTCCGCGAGGGGGACGGGGTGGCGGTGCGGGTGCTCTCCGGCACCGGCGTGGAGCCCCGGCGGCTCCACGCCGACGTGGTGGCCGCCATGGGGGGCGAGGCCTCCCCCTCCCCCTTCCGGGGCGGCGGCAAGACCCGGGAGCGGGAGTACGGCGGCGACACAAAGCTGCTGGACCAGTTCTCCCGCGATCTCACCCGGCTGGCCGCCGGGGGCATGCTGGACCCGGTGGTGGGCCGGGACAGGGAGATCAACCGGGTCATCCAGATCCTCTCCCGCCGCCAGAAGAACAATCCCGCCCTCATCGGCGAACCCGGCGTGGGCAAGACCGCCGTGGCCGAGGGGCTGGCCCGCCGGATGGTGGCCGGGGATGTGCCCGACGAGCTGCGCTCCAAGCGTCTGCTTTCCCTGGACCTGTCCTCCATGGTGGCGGGCACCAAGTACCGGGGCGAGTTTGAGGAGCGGGTCAAGAACATCCTGGCGGAGGTGCGCCGGGTAGGTGGCATCATCCTCTTCATCGACGAACTGCACACCATTGTGGGCGCCGGCTCCGCCGAGGGGGCCATCGACGCGGCCAACATCATCAAGCCCGCCCTGGGCCGGGGCGAGCTGCAGGTCATCGGCGCCACCACCACCGACGAGTACCGCAAGTATATCGAGAAGGACGCCGCCCTGGAGCGGCGCTTTCAGCCCGTTCTGGTACCCGAACCCGATCAGGACACCGCCCGGGCCATCCTCCGGGGCCTGCGGGACCGCTATGAGGCCCACCACCGCCTCCAGATCACCGACGAGTCCATTGACGCCGCCGTGGCCCTCTCCACCCGGTACATCGGGGACCGCCACCTGCCGGACAAGGCCATCGACCTCATCGACGAGGCCTGCTCCCGGGTACGGATGGAGCGGCTGGCCACCCCGCCGGACCTGCGGGAGCTGGAGGAGAAGGTGGAGCACACCCGCCGCGAGAAGGAGGAGGCCATCCGGGGCCAGGACTTTGAGAAAGCCGCCATGCTGCGGGACGCGGAGGAGGACTTCCGCAAGGAGCTGGAGCAGCAGAAGACCGCCTGGCGCTCCGGCCAGAACACCGGCGCGGTGACCGCCGAGGACGTGGCCGCCGTGGTGTCGGGATGGACAGGAGTCCCCGTCACCACCCTCACCGAGGCGGAAAGCGCCCGGCTGCTCGGCCTGGAGGAGGCCCTCCACCGCCGGGTGGTGGGCCAGGAGGAGGCGGTACGGGCCGTTGCCCGAGCCGTCCGCCGGGGCCGGGTGGGACTCAAGGAGCCGGGGCGGCCCACGGGCTGCTTCCTCTTTTTGGGCCCCACCGGCGTAGGCAAGACTGAGCTGTGCAAGGCCCTGGCCGCCACCTTATTTGGCAGCGAGGAGGCCCTGCTCCGCTTCGACATGTCCGAGTATATGGAAAAGCACGCCGTCTCCCGCCTCATCGGCTCACCGCCGGGCTATGTGGGCCACGAGGAGGGGGGCCAGCTCACCGAAAAGGTGCGGCGGCGGCCCTATTGCGTGGTGCTCTTTGACGAGATCGAAAAGGCCCACCCGGACATCTGGGGCATCCTGCTCCAGATCATGGAGGACGGGATGGTGACAGACGCCCAGGGCCGCAAGGCGGATTTCAAAAACGCCATCGTGGTGCTCACCTCCAACGTGGGGGCCGCGCGTATCACCGCCAAGGGCAGCAAGCTGGGTTTCTCCGCTACCGAGCGGCGGGACGGCGAGACCCGCCCCATCGAGGAGCTGAAGGCCGCGGTGCTGGACGACCTGAAAAAAGTGTTTCGCCCGGAATTTCTTAACCGCCTGGACGAGACTATCGTCTTTACCCAGCTCGGCCGGACGGAGATTCAGGCCATCGCCCGGCGCATGCTGGAACGTGTGGGGGAGCGTATGAAGGCTCTGGGGGTGACCCTCCGCTTCACTGACCAGGCTCTGGAGACTCTGGCCGACCAGGGCTTTGACCCCGACTACGGTGCCCGGCCCCTCCGCCGCACCATCCGCGCCCAGGTGGAAGACGTGGCCGCCGAGCAGCTTCTCAGCGGCGCGCTCCAGGCCGGGGACACGGCGCTGGTGGACGGCGCGGAAAACGGCCTGCGTTTGTATGCCCAGCCCGCCGGAACCCAGGCCCTCAACACAAAGGAGAACGAACTATGAAATTGCAGCGCACACTCCCCCTGCTGCTGCTCCTGGCCCTGCTGGCCGGGTGCGGTACGTCCAGCCAGCCGAGCGCCCTCACCGCCGAGGAGCGCACCCAGCTCTACCAGACCGCCATTGAGAGCGCCCGGGACGCCGAGATGAACGAAGCCATTGGTATCCTCACCGATACCGGGGACGACATGGCCGACGTGATCTTTGAGCTGCTGGGGGTCACAGCCGCCGACATGAGCGCCTTCGCCCTGTCGGTCTCCCCCATGAATATCAAGGCCTACGGCATCGCCGCCATCTACCCCGCCGCTGGGAAGTCGGACGCCGTACTGGAGGGTCTCAACGCCTTCATCGACCGGCAGAAGCAGAGCTTTGAGCAGTATCTGGCGGATCAGTATGAAATCGCCAGCAACGCCCGTCTGGAGACTCTGGAGGACGGCACCATCCTGCTGGTTATGTGCGAGGACCAGGACGCGGTGTTTGACGCCATCCGAGACACGATCGAGGGCGCAGCCTGAACCAAAAAGTCGTTTGATTCAACCCGAAAGGGAACCCTGGCGGTTCCCTTTCACACTATTCTTCCCTCCGAAGCCTTTGGCAGGAGGGTTTTCGACAGCCTGACAGCTCCGCCATGCAGGGGTTGCGGCGGCCGCGCCGGTGGATTATAATGGAGCATACTACAGTCCGTTCCACATTGGAGGTTTTGGTATGCAAGCGCGCGCAAGCGGTATCCTGCTTCCCGTCTTTTCCCTGCCGGGGCCCTATGGCATCGGCACCCTCGGCGCTCCCGCCCGGAGCTTCATCGACTTTCTGGCCCAGGCCGGGCAGAAGTTCTGGCAGATTCTCCCCCTGGTTCCTCCCGGCGGCGGTGATTCCCCCTACATGTCCCCATCCTCTTTCGCGGGCAACCCCTTTTTCCTGGATCTGGAGGAGCTGACCCGGGAGGGCCTGCTCACTCAGGAGGAGCTGGACGCCGCCCGGCGGGCCGACCCCGACCGGGTGGACTATGCCTGGCTGCACCAGACCCGCATCCCCTTGCTGCGGCGGGCATGGGAACGCGGCAGGGTGTGCTACGCCCAGCCACTGGCGGAATTTATGGTGGAGGAGGCAGACTGGCTGCCTGACTACGCCCTGTTCCTCGCCCTGCGTAAGCGCTTTGGTGGCAAGGAGCTGAAGGACTGGCCCGACGAGATCCGCCTGCGCCATCCGTCGGCCCTGGCCCGTTATCGGGCCGAGCTGGCGGACGAGTGCGCCTTCCACGCCTTCCTCCAGCTCCTGTTCTTCCGCCAGTGGACCGCCGTAAAAGCCTACGCCAATGGCAAGGGGATCTCCATCATCGGCGATCTGCCCATCTACGTCTCCCCTGACAGCGCGGAGGTGTGGAGCCGCCCAGAGCTATTTCAGCTCAAGGAGGACATGACTCCTTCCGGTGTGGCAGGAGTTCCACCCGACGCCTTCTCCGACAAGGGGCAGCACTGGGGCAATCCCCTGTACGACTGGGACTATCACCGGCAGACCGGCTTCGCCTGGTGGCGGCACCGGGCCGCCCACCTGGCCCGGCTGTACGACGTGGTACGCATCGACCACTTCCGGGCCTTCCACACCTACTGGTGCATCCCCGACGGGGCGGCCGACGCCCGGGGCGGCCACTGGGAGCCCGGCCCCGGCATGGAGCTGGTGGAGGCCCTGCGCTCCGTCCCCGGCCTGGCCCTGATCGCTGAGGATCTGGGGGATCTGGACGCTGACGCCCTCCACTTCATCGCAGACAGCGGCCTGCCCGGCATGAAGGTGCTGGTCTACGCCTTTGATCCTGCGGGCGAGAGCGCTTACCTCCCCCACAACTGCCCCCGGGACGCGGTGATCTACACCGGCACCCACGACACCCCCCCCTTTGTCCAGTGGCTTTTTGAGCAGGCCGCCCCCGCCGAGCGGGACTATGCCTTCGACTACCTGCGCCTG
>DYBS01000130.1 GCA_019418525.1 Clostridiales bacterium | reverse complement strand
GTACCTGGAGGACAAGATCACCGGCTCCATCGTGGGCGAGGACGAGATCGCCGACTCGGCAAGTCCGGAGCTTGCCGACATCCGCCGCCACATCCGGGCCACCGCCAGCAAGGTCCGGGACATCCTCAACAAGCTCATCTCCTCCAACCAGGCCAAGTACCTCCAGGAGGCCATCATCACCCAGCGCAACGACCGCTTCGTGGTGCCGGTGAAGTCGGAGCACAAGAACGACGTACCCGGTCTGGTCCACGACGTGTCCTCCTCCGGCGGCACCTTCTTCATCGAGCCCATGGGGGTGGTGAAGGCCAACAACGAGCTGCGGGAGCTCCAGTCCCGGGAGGAGAAGGAGATCGAGCGCATCCTGGCCGAGCTCTCCGCCGAGTGCGCCGCCTACCGGGAGGATATTGCCCAGAACTATGACCTCCTGCTCATGCTGGACGTCATCTTCGCCCGGGCCAAGCTCTCCTACCGCATGAAGGGCGCCGAGCCCAAGATCGTCAAGCGGGGGCTCTATCTCCGCCGGGCCCGCCACCCGCTGCTGGACCCCAACAAGGCCGTGCCCAACGACCTGATGCTGGGGGAGGACTTCGACACCCTGGTCATCACCGGCCCCAACACCGGCGGTAAGACGGTGACCATCAAGACCATGGGCCTGCTGGTGCTCATGGCCCAGTGCGGCCTCCACATCCCCGTGGACGCCGACAGCCGCATCCAGGTCTTTTCCCGGGTGCTGGCCGACGTGGGCGACGAGCAGTCCATCGCCCAGAGCCTGTCCACCTTCTCCTCCCACATGGTCAACATCGTGGGCATCCTGAAGGAGGCGGACGACGAGACCCTCATCCTCTTCGACGAGCTGGGCGCGGGCACCGACCCCATCGAGGGCGCCGCCCTGGCCGCCGCCATCATCGAGAGCGCCCGGGAGCTGGGGGCCCTGGTGGCCGCCACCACCCACTACGCCGAGCTGAAGGTGTACGCCATGACCACCAAGGGGGTGGAGAACGCCTCCTGCGAGTTCAACGTGGACTCCCTGGCCCCCACCTACCGGCTGCTCATCGGCATCCCCGGCAAGTCCAACGCCTTCGCCATCTCCGAGCGGCTGGGCCTGCCGAAATATATCATCCAAAAGGCCGCCGAGCGCATCGACGCGGAAAATGTCCGCTTTGAGGACGTGCTCACCCAGCTGGACGAGCAGCGCCAGCAGATGGAGCGGGAGAAGGAAGAGGCCGCCAAGCTCCGTCGGGAGATGGAGGACTCGGCCAAGGTGGCCCGGGAGTACCGGGAGAAGCTGGAGAAGGAGCGGGCCAAGGCCGTGGAGAAGGCCCAGGCCGAGGCCCGGCGCATCCTGGACGAGGCGCGAGATACAGCCGACCAGGTCTTTAAAGAGCTCAACGACATGCGCAAGAAGCAGCGCAAGGAGGAGGACTGGCAGCGGGTCAACGAGGCCCGCGCCGGTCTGAAGCACCGCCTGAACGAGGCCGAGGACAAGCTGGGCCGCCGCAAGGAGGAGCCCGCGCCGCCTCCTACCCGTCCGGCCAAGGCGGGCGACACGGTGGAGCTGGTGAAGATGGGCACCCAGGCCACCGTCCTGAGCGTGAACAAGGACGGGTCCCTCCAGCTCCAGGCGGGCATTCTGAAAATCACCGCCAAACAGAGCGAGGTCCGCGTGGTGGAGGGGGAGACCCAGACCCAGAAGGAGGCCCGCAAGGTGGTGCGCCAGGCCGAGCACAAGCTGCGCTCCCTGGGTGCGTCGCCGGAGGTGGACCTGCGGGGCATGATGACCGACGAGGCCATCAACGCCCTGGACATGTTCCTGGACAACGCCATGCTGGGCCGCCTGCAGGAGGTCACTGTCATCCACGGCAAAGGCACCGGCGCGGTGCGCAAGGCGGTGCGGGAACACCTCAAGCGCAGCCGCTATGTGAAATCCTTCCGCCCTGGCCGCTTCGGCGAGGGCGAGGACGGCGTCACGGTGGTGGAGCTGAAATGACCGCGCCGCGGTACACTTCGGCGAAACGACCAGAGGTCGGCACAGGAATTTGTGCAAATTGGGATTGACGATTTGGGACAAATTTGGTATTCTTATAGTTGAAAATATGCTAGGCATATTAGGGGAGGAAACGCTATGTACATGAAAGAGGCAATGGTGAATAACCAGGTCGGTCTGCACGCGCGTCCGGCGACTTTCTTTATCCAGAAGGCCAATGAGTTCAAGAGCTCTATCTGGGTGGAAAAGGATGAGCGGAGAGTGAATGCCAAGAGTCTGCTGGGCGTGCTCTCCCTGGGCATCGTGAAGGGCACTTCCATCAACCTGATCGCCGACGGTCCCGACGAGAAGGAGGCCATTGACGGCCTCATCGAGCTCATCAGCTCCAACTTCGCCGAGTAATGTTACGCCGAGAAAAAAGCGCCGCCGAGTGCGGCGCTTTTTTTGATTTAAGGGTAAAAGCCTTGTGATCCGGGGAGCCGGTGAGGACGCGCTCGCCGCGCGGGCGTCCTGCCCGGACAGGGCACCGCTTTCTTTGCAAAGAAAGCGGTGGGAAAGAAAGCCCAGAGGGGGGATACCCCCCTCTGGACTCCCCCAAGGCGCACCCCGGCTTATCTTCCACTGCGGCAGAATTTCAGAAGTCCGGTGGAGCAAAGACCAAGCTCGTTGCCTATGAACGGCCTGTTGTACTGCCGGCAAAACCAGGTGGCCGAAGGCCGCCCACCGAGCAGGCGGCCCGTGCAGCACACTGACTTTGGAAAAAAGGAGGGCATACTGTTTCTGCTATGACCTTTGAAGAACTGAAAGAAAAAGCCCATGCCCTGCCGCTGAAGCCGGGCGTGTATATTATGCAGGATGCCAAGAATACGGTCATCTATGTGGGCAAGGCCAAGGCCCTGAAAAACCGGGTCAGCCAGTACTTTGCTAACCTGGCCTCCCACACCGAAAAGACCCGGGCTATGGTGAGCCAGATCGACCACTTCGACGTGATCGTGGCCGACTCGGAGTTCGAGGCCCTGGTGCTGGAGAGCTCCCTCATCAAGCGCCACCAGCCCCACTACAACATCCTGCTGAAGGATGACAAGGGCTACCCCTATATCCGCTTGGATGTGAAGTCCCCCTATCCTCATTTCTCCCTGGCTAACCGGGCCGAGGACGACGGGGCCCGCTACTTCGGGCCCTACGGCAGCCGCGGAGCCAGCCAGGCCATCATCGACGCGCTGCTGGCAGCGCTGCGCCTGCCATCCTGCTCCCGGGTGTTCCCCCGGGACATCGGGAAGGGGCGGCCCTGCCTCAACTACCACATGGGCAAGTGCGACGGCTACTGTCGGAAGGACATGGACCAATCCCGCTACGGGGAGGCTATCGAGCAGGCCGTGCGGCTCCTGGAGGGCAAGTTCCAGGAGGTGGGGGACGAGATCAAGGCCGAGATGGAGCAGGCCGCCGAGGAGCTGCGTTTTGAGCGGGCGGCGGAGCTGCGGGACCGGTACAAGGCCATCGAGCTGCTGGGCAAGCGGCAGAAGGTGGTGGCCGCCTCCCTGGCCGACACCGACGTGGTGGGCTTCCACCGGGGAGAGGCCAAGAGCTGCTTTGTGGTCCTCCACTACGCCGACGGAGAGCTGGCCGCCAAGGACTGGACTCTGCTGGAGACCCCCATGGAGGAGGAGACCGGCGAGGTGGTCTCCGCTCTGGTGCGGGGATTCTACGGCGGGCGGGGGAACCTGCCCAAACAGATTCTGCTCCCCTGCGAGCTGGAGGACGAGGTTCCCATCACCCGGCTCCTCTCCGAGCAGGCGGGGCGGCGGGTCAATCTCATCACGCCCCAGCGGGGGGCCAAGATGGACCTCATCCGTCTGGCGGACAAGAACGCCGTGGAGGAGGTGGTCCGGGCCACCACCCGGGAGGAGCGGCAGAACAAGCGCATGGAGCTGCTGGGCAAGCTCCTGGACCTGCCTGCGCCGCCCCGGCGCATCGAGGCCTATGACATCTCTAATACCGGAGACGATGACATCGTGGCCTCTATGACGGTGTTCGTGGACGGCAGGCCCCTCAAGCGGGACTACCGCCACTTCAAGCTCAAGGATCTGGTCCACGCCGACGACTACGCCTCCATGGAACAGGTCCTCACCCGGCGTTTTCGGCGCTACCTGGACGGGGACGAGAAATTCAGCGACAAGCCGGACGTGCTGCTCATCGACGGCGGCACCACCCACGCCCGGGTGGCGGTGAAGGTGCTGAACGAGCTGGGACTCACCATCCCGGTGTTCGGCATGGTGAAGGACGACCGCCACCGCACCCGTGCCCTGGTGACGGCGGCGGGGGAGGAGATCGGCATTCAGGGCAACCCGGCCATCTTCTCCTTCATCGGTCAGATCCAGGAGGAGACCCACCGCTTCGCCATCGAGTTCAACCGCCTTCAGCGCACCAAGCGGGTCCAGGGCTCCACGCTGGACCAGATCCCCGGGGTGGGGGAGAAGCGGCGCACCGAGCTTTTAAGGCATTTCAAGAGCATCAAGAACATTAAGGCCGCCTCTCTGGAGGAGCTGGAGGAGGCGGTGCCCAAGAACACCGCTAAAGCGGTCTATGACTTTTTCCGCTCCGGAGAAAAGCCCGGAGTGGAGCCATAAAGGAGGAACACGCCATGCGCGTTATTTCGGGAGAAGCCCGGGGGCGGCGGCTCAAGGAGCTGTCCGGCATGGAGACCCGGCCCACCACGGATAAAGTGAAGGAGTCCATCTTCAACATCGTCCAGTTTGACATCGAGGGCCGGAAGGTGCTGGACCTGTTCGGCGGCACCGGCCAGCTGGGCATCGAGGCCCTGTCCCGGGGGGCGGCGAAATGCACCTTCGTGGACCTGCGGAAGGACGCCGCCGCCCTCATCCAGGAGAACCTGAAGGTCACCCGGCTGGCCGACCGGGCCCGGGTGGTGCAGGGGGATTCCCTCTCCTTCCTGGCCGGCTGCGGAGAGAAGTTTGACCTCATGTTCCTGGACCCACCTTACGCCTCGGGACTGCTGGAAAAAGCCCTGGAGCGGGCGGCTGCAATTGACATCCTGACGGAAAATGGTATAATGGTCTGCGAAAGTGCCGCAGAGACGGTGCTCCCCGACCTGCCTGAGCCCTATCGGAAAGGGCGGGAGTACCGCTACGGCAAGATCAAGATCACCCTGTACCGGCGCGGTCTGTGACCGGCGCGCGGGGAGGAGGTAGCGGTGAAAACAGCCATTTATCCCGGGAGCTTTGACCCCATCACCCTGGGACATCTGAATATCATCAAGCGGGCGGCGGTGTGCTTCGACAAGCTGATCGTCTGCGTCATGGTCAACTCCGACAAGATCAACACCGGGCTCTTCACCCCGGAGGAGCGGGCGGAGTTGATCCGTAAGGTCGTCTATAAACTGCCCAACGTGGAGGTGGACTGGTCCACCACCCTGCTGGCCGAGTACGCCCGGGAGAAGCGGGCCTGTACCCTGGTCAAGGGCCTGCGGGCGGTGTCAGACTACGAGAATGAGATGCAGATGGCGCTGCTCAACCGCAAGCTCAACCCCCGGCTGGACACCATGCTCATGCCGTCCAGTACGAAATATACTTACATCAGCTCCAGCGTGGTGAAGGAAATGGCGCGCTATGGGGCGGATCTCTCGGACTTCGTGCCCCGGGAGATCATCGACGATGTGAACGAACGAATGCGACAGAGGAGGAATGGGTAATGGCCAGTGGCGTGGAAGAGCTGATGGACTTACTCTATCAATTGATCGACGAGGCCAAAGGCGTGCCCCTCAACAGTGAGAAGTGCATCATCGAGCGGGACAAGGCTCTGGATCTGCTGGACGAGATCCGCAGCCAGTTCCCCATGGAGCTGAGCGAGGCCAAGAAGCTGCTGGCCAACCGGACCGAGTATATCGCCTCCGCCAAGCGGGAGGCTGAGCTCATCCGCAAGCAGGCCGACGACCGGGCCAAGCAGATCCTGGCAGAGGATGAGCTGACCGCTCAGGCCAAGCAGCGCTCCACCGAGATCGTCCGTCAGGCCGAGGAGCGCAGCCGGGAGCTGCGCCGTGCGGCCAACGAGTACTGTGAGGACGCCCTGCGCCGCACGGAGGAGGCAGTGGCCGAGGCGTACGACGAGATCAAAAAATCCAGAGCCCGTTTCCGTGCCGCCGCCGGTGGCGGCAATGCCGGGCGCTGAGGACCGGATGGCCGGGGGCCGCCGCGTGGGAACGCGGCGGCCCCTTTTTGCCTGTAATGGAAGGAAAGCGGTTATTTTTTAAGAAAATAGTTTTGAAACAGGGAAGGACATGTGATCAAAGACAGTGTCATAACCGAAATATTATTTAAATCGAACATATGTTTTTGTACCAAAATCGAGGGATTTCCCCAGAAAATCTCCGGCTTTTTTCTGAAAAACATGTGACGAAAGTATTGCAATTTTATAACAGAGCCGCTATACTAAAAAGCACAGTGGAGCAAAGTGGAGGAACGGGGAGCACCGATGATGAGGTGAGGCGGAGATGAC
>DYBS01000013.1 GCA_019418525.1 Clostridiales bacterium | reverse complement strand
ATCCTGGACCGCCCCCTGCTGGGCCGCATCTTCGGCCAGGGCCTCCTGATCGCGGTGCCCGTCATGGCGGCCTTCTACCTGGGCCTGGGCTACGGCGGCGCTGCCGCGGCCTCCACCATGGCCTTCGCCACCCTGACCCTTGCCCGGCTGTTCCACGGCTTCAACTGCCGGGGCCGCGAGTCCATCTTCCGCCTTGGTTTCCGGTCCAACCCCTTCTCCCTGGCCGCCTTCGGCGGCGGCTTGCTGCTGCTGGCCGCCGTGCTCTTCGTGCCCGGGCTCAATACCCTCTTTGAAGCCGTGGCCCTGGACGCCACCCATGTCGCCCAGATCGTGGGCTTGGCCTTCCTGCCCACCCTGCTGATCCAGATCTACAAGCTGGTGCGTGACGCCCGGGAGAAATAAGCCGCACCCCCAATCTAAAGGAGGAACCTTCCCTTGATCAAACTCATCGCCTCTGACATCGACGGCACCCTGATGCCCTACGGGCGGACCGAGCTGGACCCCCGGCTCTTCCCCCTCATCCACCGCCTGCGGGAGAAGGGTGTGCTCTTCTGCCCCGCCTCCGGCCGGCAGTTCCACAGCCTGCGCCACCTCTTCGCCCCCATCGCCAACGACATCGCCTTTCTGTGTGAAAACGGCGCCATCCTCTACGGCGCCGGCACCGAGGAGGACGCCCCCGTCCTCTCCAAGACCGTTATGGACCAGGAAAAGGCCCTGGCGCTGTGCCACGACATCCTGTCCCTGCCGGAGGGGGCCTATATCGTCATCTCGGGGGCCAACACCAGCTACCTGATGGCTCGGGAGCCGGAGTTTCAGACCCAGCTGGTGGCCGTCACTGGCAACGCCACCGCCCTGGTGGACCGGCCGGAGGACGTGCCGGAGGAGATCTTGAAGGTATCCCTCT
Source organism: Clostridiales bacterium (assembly GCA_019418525.1). Classification (GTDB taxonomy): domain Bacteria; phylum Bacillota; class Clostridia; order Oscillospirales; family Oscillospiraceae; genus Pseudoflavonifractor_A. The sequence continues at coordinate 21,787 of DYBS01000013.1, read as the reverse complement.
ACCGCCACACCGGCGCCGAGCCCGACGCCGACATCCTGGGCCCCCGCTGGGCCAAAGAGTTCCGCATGACCCTGGCCGGCCCCGGCTGGCTGGACTTCATGTCCGCCGACAAGGGAGATGGCATCCGGGGCATCTGCGCCGCCCTGGGTTTCACCCCCGACGAGGTAGTGGCCTTCGGCGACCACTACAACGATGTGCCCATGCTGGATGCGGTGGGCACCGCCTACATGATGGAGGGGAGCGACGACTACCTCAAGGCCCGCTTCCCCCGCCACTGCTCCAACGTGGAGGACACCTTGGAGGAGATTTTGGCCACCCTGTAACACCCCCCGCATACCACAAGCGGCGGGACCGAATCCGGTCCCGCCGCTTGTTCTGTTTCATGCCCCGGCCAGCGCCCAGTTGAGCAGCAGAAGCAGCCCGAATCCGGGCGCACCCAGCACCCCCAGCACCAGGGCATTGGCCAGATTTACTCCCAGATGGATCCCCAGCGCTCCGCCCACCTGGCTGAACAGGGCCAGCGCCCCCAAGCCCGCGCCGGTGCGCACCCCCAGCCGGAGCAGCCTCCCCACCGTGCGCCGCAGGGCCAGCAGGGCGATGAGCAGGATAAGCCCCGCCATCACCAGTGAGAGATGTTCCACCAGCCACTCCATCCAGCCGCCTCCTTTCCGTCGCCTCCGCTCCCAGCGGTGGTGAGCAGACGCACCGGCCCCGGCCGGTAGGCCGCTCCCTCCCGGCAGGGCGGGGTCTCGCCGCTCTCCAGGGCCTTCACCTGCCGCAGCAGGTAGCCGTACCGGGCCCGGAGGGCGTTAATCTCATAGACGTAGGACTCGATGAGCTCCGGGTCCGCCGCGCCGTTGAAGCCGGCATACGCCCGGGCGATGCCGCTGCGGGTTTGCGCCAGCCCCTCCAAAAGGGCCTGCCGCTCCTCGTTGTGCCTGTCATCCCGTTTTGCCATAGCCGCTCCTTTCCCGTGTCCCTGCTGTGATTGTATGTGCAGTTTGGCCGGATATGTCCGCTTTTATACCAGTTTTTGCCTGGTATCGCCCAGGACAGCAGGCACATACTAGCACTGGGCACAGGAGAGGGCGACGTCCTCTCAGACCATCTCCTTTTCCGACGGGGCGCACCCGCTCCGAAGGGGACAGGAGGGGTGTGGCCCTGGAAGGCCGCCGGAGGGATCTGCTCCGGCGGCCTTCGTGGTATCCGGCTTTTCTTGACACCTCTCCGGGGTTTGGGGTATGATTACTATGTAAAGGTATGTATCGCAAAGGAATTGGAGTGAGAAACGACCCATGGCAAAAAGCACCCCAAAAGGCTACGGCAATGAATCCATATCCGCCCTCAAGGGCGCCGACCGGGTACGCAAGCGGCCCGGTGTTATTTTCGGCTCCGACGGGCTGGACGGCTGCGAGCACGCCGTCTTTGAGATCCTGTCCAACGCCATCGACGAGGCCCGGGAGGGCCACGGCTCCCTGATCACCGTCACCCGGTATGAGGATCACTCCATCGAGGTGGAGGACTTCGGCCGGGGCTGCCCGGTGGACTGGAACGAGAAGGAGCAGAAGTTCAACTGGGAGCTGGTGTTCTGCGAGCTGTACGCCGGCGGCAAGTACAACAACAACGACGGCGACAACTACGAGTACTCCCTGGGCCTCAACGGCCTGGGCTCCTGCGCCACCCAGTACGCCAGCGCGTACTTTGATGCGGTGATCCACCGGGACGGCTTTGAGTACACCCTCCACTTCGAGAAGGGCGAGAACGTGGGCGGCCTGAAAAAGGAGCCCTACTCCGGCAAAAAGACCGGCTCCCGCTTCCGCTGGAAGCCGGATCTGGACGTGTTTACCGACATCAACATCCCCGTGGAGTACTACACCGACGTGCTCAAGCGCCAGGCGGTGGTCAACGCCGGGGTCACCTTCCGCTTCCGCAACCAGGTGGGGGGGAAGTTCGAGACCACCGACTTCCAGTACGAAAACGGCATTGAGGACTATGTGAAGGAGCTGGCGGGGGAGAACTCCCTCACCCTGCCCGTGTTCTGGCAGACCGAGCGGCGGGGCCGGGACCGGGCGGACAAGCCCGAGTACAAGGTGAAGCTCTCCGTCTCCTTTTGCTTCTCCAACACGGTGCAGATCATCGAGCACTACCACAACTCCTCCTGGCTGGAGCACGGCGGCTCCCCGGAGAAGGCGGTGAAGAGCGCCTTCGTCTCGGGCATCGACGCCTACCTGCGTCAGCAGGGCAAGTACCAGAAGAACGAGAGCAAGATCACCTGGGCCGACATCGAGGACTGTCTGGTGCTGGTGAGCAACAACTTCTCCACCCAGACCTCCTATGAGAACCAGACCAAGAAGGCCATCAACAACAAGTTCGTCCAGGACGCCATGGCGGAGTTTTTAAAAGCTCAGCTGGAGGTCTACTTCATCGAAAACCCCTTCGACGCTGAGAAGATCGCCGAGCAGGTGCTGGTGAACAAGCGCTCCCGGGAGAGCGCGGAAAAGGCCCGGCTGAACATCAAAAAGAAGCTCTCCGGCAATGTGGACATCTCCAACCGGGTGCAGAAGTTCGTGGACTGCCGCACCAAGGACACCGAGCGGCGGGAGCTTTACATCGTGGAGGGCGACTCGGCCCTGGGCGCGGTGAAGCTGAGCCGGGACGCGGAGTTCCAGGGCATCATGCCGGTGCGGGGCAAGATCCTGAACTGCCTGAAGGCCGACTACGCCAAGATCTTCAAGAGCGAGATCATCATGGACCTGCTGAAGGTGCTGGGCTGCGGTTGCGAGGTGCAGGACAAGCACGCCAAGGACATGGCGGCCTTCGACCTGATGAACCTCCGCTGGAACAAGATCGTCATCTGCACCGATGCCGACGTGGACGGCTTCCAGATCCGCACCCTGATTTTGACCATGCTCTACCGCCTGACCCCCACTCTCATCCAGCGAGGGTATGTGTATATCGCGGAATCCCCCCTCTACGAGATCACCTGCAAGGACAAGACCTGGTTTGCCTATTCCGACAAGGAGAAGCAGGACATTGCCCAGGAGCTCGCCGGTAAAAAGTTCGAGATCCAGCGCTCCAAGGGACTGGGCGAGAACGAGCCGGACATGATGTGGCTGACCACCATGAACCCGGAGACCCGGCGGCTCATCAAGGTCATGCCGGAGGATGTGGAGCGCACCGCCGCCGTCTTCGACCTGCTGCTGGGGGACAACCTCCAGGGCCGGAAGGACCACATCGCCGACAACGGCTATAAATATCTGGAGCTGGCGGATATCTCGTAATCAATTTCATAGGTAGCATCTTCAAATTGATATATAAATATAATGAGGAGTTGCTATGTTCCAAATCAATTTAAACGTCACAAAAGATCCCAAGACTTGGCGGCGCAATGGTGTCTCCTGTTATTTCGACCCCGTTTCCAAATGTCTGCGGAAAAAGACACCCGAAGAAACCGTCCGCCAAAAAATCCTGCTCTTTCTCATGCAGACCATGAAGATTCCACCGGAAAAAATTCGAGTAGAAGAGCCTGTTTGTCACTATGTGCGCGGAAAGCGCGGACGCATTGATATTTTAGTCTTTGATTATACAGATACTCCCCTCTTAATTGTTGAATGTAAAGCTGCCCAGTTTCATATCACACATGATACCTATGACCAAGTTGATGCCTATGCCGAGGCCCTGAACGCCCCCTTTGCCGCAGTCACAAATAGCACCGTCTTTCAACTGGACTATTGGGACGATTCTCTGCAACGCTATCAAGAAGTAACCGAGCTACCCACTTACGATATTTTATGTACAAGAGCCGGTCTAAGAGCGGAAGATTACCCGCCTTATGAATTCCGCCGGACACCATTCGAGCAGTTGGACAGCAACGATGTGTATCGGAATGCGCTCAAGCTCGGATACTATCTTGGGCAAGATACACCCAGAATATTGGCTCCCTTTGTCATCAATTTGGCAGAGTGTTTTTTGGATGAATCTGCACTTTGTACGACTCTTCCGCACTCCGATATAGAATTGATTGCCGACCAAGGTGTGCGGTATACTACATTTGGGGATGCAGGTGGGGGACATTTCAGCGGTCCATACCGCACATTAATGATTGATGTAAATGGAAATATAAAATTGATCAGTTTTTCCATTTTCAGCCTATTAAAATCCAATAACGATCCCCACTGGGGAACTCGAAAGGGCACCTCAAGCCTCACGGTCTCCATTGATGACGATGAGTCACATCACATGTCTCTCGAGCTCACCCTGGATTCCTATACTTCTATTTTGGGAAAACAGGTCCGTATCTGGCACGGTGGACGTATGGCGGTTGGGAACATCGGAAGCGCTAAGCAACAAGATGTACTCAATTATGTGTTTTCCCGTGCTCCTCATTTACAGGATAAGAATGGTAAGGTTGGTTTAGGCTCTCTGAAAAATGACCATCTATTTACTATGTCTGAGCCCGATATACAGGATTTGCTCAGTCGTCTGACGCAATATGCTCTTTTGCGAGATGAATTCCGGCATATCAAGAAACAGCAATATATGATGCAAAAAAATAAGGATTGATATCATGCCCAAGAAAAAGGCCCCGGAGACCGGGGCAAAGAAAGTCAACAACCCCAACGTCATGGGCCTGCGGCCCGAGGTGCTGGAGCAGCCCATCACTGAGACCCTGGAGCTCAATTACATGCCCTACGCCATGAGCGTCATCGTCTCCCGGGCCATCCCGGAGATTGACGGCTTCAAGCCCTCCCACCGCAAGCTCCTCTACACCATGTACCAGATGAAGCTGCTGGGCGGCGCGCGGACCAAGAGTGCCAACGTGGTGGGCCAGACCATGAAATTGAATCCCCACGGCGACGCCGCCATCTACGACACCATGGTGCGCCTCTCCCGGGGCTACGGGGCCCTGCTCCACCCTCTGGTGGACTCCAAGGGCAACTTCGGCAAGGTCTACTCCCGGGACATGGCCTGGGCGGCCAGCCGGTACACCGAGGTCCGCCTGGACCCCATCTGTGCTGAGCTCTTCCGGGACATCGACCAGGACGCGGTGGACTTCGTGGACAACTACGACGGCAAGATGAAGGAGCCCGCCCTGCTGCCCACCACCTTTCCCAACGTGCTGGTGAGCGCCAACCAGGGCATCGCCGTGGGCATGGCCTCCAACCTGTGCGGCTTTAACCTGGGCGAGGTGTGCGACGCCACCATCGCCTATCTGAAAAACCCGAAAACCGACCTGCTGTCCATTTTGAAGGCCCCCGACTTCCCCACCGGCGGCCAGCTTCTCTACGACGAGGGCGCTTTAAGGCAGATCTACCAGACCGGCCGTGGCTCCATCCAGGTGCGGGCCCGGTGGCGCTATCTCAAAAGCGAAAATCTCATTGAGATCACCGAGATCCCCTACTCCACCACGGTGGAGGCCATTATGGACAAGGTGGCCGAGCTCATCAAGGCCGGCAAGATCAAGGAGATCGCCGACATGCGGGACGAGACCGACCTGAACGGTCTCAAGATCACCATTGACCTCAAGCGGGGCGCCGACCCTGACAAGCTCATGGCCCGGCTCTTCAAGTCCACCCCCCTCCAGGATGCCTACTCCTGCAACTTCAATATCCTCATCCAGGGCATGCCCCGGGTGATGGGGGTGGGTGAGATCCTGGAGGAGTGGACCGCCTGGCGGATGGACGGGGTGCGCCGGCGCACCTACTTCTCCATGAAGAAGAAGGAGGAGAAACTTCACCTCCTGCAAGGCCTGAAGAAGATCCTGCTGGACATCGACCGGGCCATCCAGATCATCCGGGAGACCGAGGAGGACGCCGAGGTAGTGCCCAACCTGATGATCGGCTTTGGCATCGACCAGGTACAGGCGGAGTTTGTGGCGGATATCAAGCTGCGCAACATCAATAAGGAGTATATCCTCCGCCGCACCCAGGAGACCGACACCCTGGCCGAGGAGATCGCCGACCTGAAGGACCTGGTGGACAGCCCTCAGCGGCTCAAGAAGGTGATTACCTCCGAGCTCCAGGCGGTGAAGAAGAAGTACGCCGTCCCCCGCCGGACCGAGATTCTCTATGACTTCTCCCATGAGGCCCAGGTGGACCCGGAGGAAGAGATCCCCGACTACGCCGTCCACGCCTTCCTCTCCCGGGAGGGGTATTTTAAGAAGATCACCCCCCAGTCTCTCCGCATGGCCAGCGAGCAGAAGTACAAGGAGGGCGACGGCCCCTTCCTCCAGTGGGAAGGGAACAACCGGGACGAGCTGCTGGTCTTTACCGACAAGCAGCAGTGCTACAAGACCCGCCTCTCGGACTTCGGCGACACCAAGGCCAGTGTCCTGGGCGAGTTCCTTCCCACCCGGCTGGGCATGGACAGCGGTGAGAATGTAGTGTGGGCCTGTATCACCGGCGACTACGGCGGTCACGTGTTCTTCTTCTTTGAAAACGGCAAGGTGGCCCGAGTGGAGCTGGCGGCCTACAAGACCCAGACCCGCCGCAAGCGCCTGACCGGCGCGTACAGCGACAAGTCCCCCCTGGCCGCGGCGCTGCTGCTGAAGGAGGACGAAGAGCTGGCCCTCTTCTCCACCGAGGGGCGCTGCCTCATCTTCCACACCGCCTCCCTCACCCCCAAGACCACCCGCACCACCCAGGGCGTCCAGGTCATGACGCTCAAAACCAAGTACCACCTGGAAAGAGTCTCTTCTCTGGCCGACACCACCATCGTCAACCTTGCCCGTTACCGGGCCAAAAGCCTTCCCGCCGCCGGTATGCTGCTGCGGGAGGAGGACCGGGGTGAGGAACAGCTCTCTCTGCTCTAAGCGATCTGTGAGGTGTTTATGAAAGATACTGCAAAGAAACTGCTTATTTCCTACTTTTGGATTACAATTGGTTCGGTCATCTACGCCCTGGGCTTTGATTGGTGCTACGCTCCCAATGCCATCGGCTTCGGCGGCATCACGGGTCTTGCCCAGATCGTTAACGCCCTTCTGCCCTGGGCCCCCATCGGCACGGTGGTCATCATCCTCAACATTCCCCTCTTCTTCCTGGGGTGGCGCTTGCTGGGCGGACATCTGCTTCTGTCCTCCCTCTACGCCATGTTCATTTCCTCGGTGTTCGTGGACGTTATCGCGGCCCTGATCCCCTTCCAGCCCATGGACCCCATGCTGGCCACCATCTTCGGCGGTATCCTGGTGGGACTGTCGCTGGGCATCATCCTCCTTCAGGGGGCCACCACCGGCGGCACCGATCTGCTGGCCCGCCTACTGAAGCTGCGCTTTGCCTGGCTGCCCATGGGCAAACTCCTCATGGTGGTGGATCTAGTGGTCATCGTGGCGGTGGCCGTGGCCTTCCACAACTTCTCCAGTGCCCTGTACGGCGTAGTCTCCCTCTATATTTTTACCGCAGTGATGGACATGGTTCTCTACGGCCTGGACAGCGCCAAGGTGGCCTACATTATCTCCTCCAGGCCCGATGAGATTGCCAAGGTCATCCTCAACGATCTGGATCGGGGTATCACCTTCCTCCACGGCGAGGGCGCCTGGTCGGGCGAGAGCAAGAAGGTCATGCTGTGCGCCTTCAAGCAAAAGCAGATCGTGCCCCTGCGCCGGATGGTCAAGGAGATCGACCCGGAGGCCTTCCTCATCGTCTGCGACGCCCATGAGGTGCTGGGCGACGGGTTTCGCACCTATCAGCAAAACGATCTGTAATATTTGTTTTAAATCAGACAGGAGGTAATTATTATGGCCAACATCGAAGCCCTGCGGAAGAACCTGGAAGCCAACGGCTTCCACACCACCTACTTTGCCACTGCCAAGGAGGCCGCCGACTATCTGGACGGCAAGCTGGACGGGCGCACCATCGGCATGGGCGGCTCCATGACCGTACAGCAGATGGGGCTGGCGGACCGGCTGGCGGCCCACAATACCTTCTACTCCCACTGGACCGGCGCCACCCACGAGCAGGCCGCCGGGGCGGAGGTCTACCTCTCCTCGGTCAACGGCGTGGCTGAGACCGGCGAGCTCATCAACATCGACGGCACCGGCAACCGGGTGGCCTCCACCATCTTCGGCCACAAGGAGCTCTATCTGATCGTGGGCGTGAACAAGATCGCCCCCGACTACGACGCCGCCCTGTGGCGGGCCCGGAACATCGCCTCCCCCAAGAACGCCCAGCGGCTGGGCCGCAAGACCCCCTGCGCCGAGAAGGGCGACCGCTGCTACAACTGCAACAGCCCCGAGCGCATCTGCCGGGCCCTCACGGTGCTCTGGAAGAAGCCCACCGGCATCGGCTATGCCGAGGTGGTCCTGGTGGGCGAGGAGCTGGGACTGTAACGGACACAGGAGGGTATATGAAGCGGATCTGGGCGGCTGCCCTGGTGCTGGCGGCGCTTGTGAGCCTGAGCGGGTGCAGCGCCATGCTGGAGCGGTCCTACCAGGTGGTTACCGACCACCCAGAGCACCCGGACACGGCGGACGACTCCGGGGTGCTGAAGGCGGAGAGCTATCAGGACCTGGTGAACGACATCCTCTATTTTGTCAACCAGGGGGCGGAGAGCGGCGTGATCCGCCTGATCAACTACACCCGGGACGTGGAAGCCGATCTGAACAGCGCCTGTCTGGAGGTGGCCCGGGACGCCCCCATCGGGGCCTACGCGGTGGACTTCATCAAGTACGACTACACCCCGGTGGTGAAGTACTATGAGGCCAGCATCACCATCTCCTACCAGCGCACCCAGGAGCAGATCCGCGCCATCCAGAACGTGACGGGCACCAGCGCCATCCGGGCGGAGCTCCAGGAGGCGCTGCTCCAGTTCTCCCCGGAGGCGGTGCTTCACATCGCCTACTTTAACGAGGACGAGAATTACATTGCCTCCCTTATCCAGCAGGCCTACTACGACACCCCGGCAGCTGCCTTCGGCATGCCGGAGTACACCATCTCCCTCTACCCCGAGAGCGGCACCGAGCGCATTGTGGAGATCCTGCTCACCTACCCGGACACGCCGGAAGCCCTGCGTCGGAAGAGCGTCCAGTTGATCCAGCAGGCCCAGCAGCTCACTGCCTCCCTTGCCAGTCTGGAGACGGATGGGGCGATACAGTCCCTCAAAACACTGCTCCACCAGCGGGTGGAATACCTGTCCGCGCCCCAGCCCGGCTGCTCCACGGCCTACTCGGCGCTGATGGAGAACCGGGCAGACAGTGAGGGCCTGGCGCTGGCCTTTCAGCTCCTGTGCCAACAGCTGAAGGTGGAGTGCTCGCTGGTGCAGGGCACGCTGGACGGAAATCCCCACTACTGGAACGTGGTGACCCGGAAGGACGGTACCCATCGCCATCTGGACCCCAGCGACGAGGACGGTCTCTTCTATACCGATGAGGAGCTCACCGCCCTGGGCTATATCTGGGACCGGGCGGAGACGCCCGCCTGCACCTGAGCCGTCTTTTTGAGAAAACCAGAAAAAAAGCTTGACTTTTTGGCGTCGGGTGGTTATAATAACATCCGTCGCTTGCAGGTGTAGCTCATCTGGTAGAGCGCCACCTTGCCAAGGTGGAGGTAGCGAGTTCGAGCCTCGTCACCTGCTCCAAAATAAAAGGACAGCCGAAGGGCTGTCCTTTTATTTTGGGTTTTGCCGCCCATGGGGCGGCTTTTTTATTTGCCCAGCTGCTCCTCCAGCAACTCCACCGCATCGTAGACCATGCGGTCACAGTGGGGCTTGCGCGCCTCGCCCCGGTCCTTGGCCGCCTTCAGGAGCTCCGCGCAGTTGAGGGCGCCGTTCTTCTCCCGGAACTTGCGCAGCAGCGCCATGGTGGCCGTCTCGTCCGCTCCGGCCATGCCCAGCACCATCAGCGCCCCGGTCACCGCGCCGCACATGCCGCCGCAGCGCATGCCGCTGCCGAAATGAGCGCCCAGATTGCAGGCGGTCTCCCGGTCCACGCCGCAAGTGTCCCGGAAAGGGATCAGCACCGCCTGGGCGCAGTTGTAGTGTACCGACGGATCGCCCCGCAGGGCCTTGCACTCTTCCATCCGATCCATGATGGCATTCTCTCCTTTAATATATATGAATTGCTTATACTCCAGCGTTCTGGAGGTCCCCCTCCAGTACCATCTGCCGGTACTCCAGGAAGCGGAAGCCCAGCCGCTCATAGAGCCGGATGGCCCCGGCATTGGCGTCAGTCACCTCCAAGCGCACCCGGCGGTGGTTGGGCCAGCGCTTCTTGATGTAGCGGAACACCTGGGTGCCGTAGCCCTTGCCCCGGCACTGGGGCTGGAAATACAGCTCCTCAAAGAAGAGGCAGCGCCCGCCCACTTCGCCGGAATAGCACTCGGTCACATAGGCATAGCCCACTGCCTGCCCGCCCTCCTCCAGCACCAAGCCGGTGAGCAGGGGCTCGGTGTGGTCCACGGCCGCCTGAAAGGTGCGCTCCAGCACGGCGGGGTCCACCTCGTGCTCCACAGCGGGGCTGTGGTAAAATTCCTCCACCATGGGCATCACCGCGTCCCGGTCGGCGGCGGTCATCTCACGAATGTTCAGCATCGGATCGTTCCTCCTAATTGAATCGTTCGCCTTGTTGGGCGAACAGGCGCTGGATCTGTTCCCGCAGCAGACGGTGCTCCGGCGCCTCCAGGCCGGGGTCCCGCTCCAGCAGGTCGGCGGCGGCTTCCTGGGCCTCCTTGAGTACCCGGGTGTCCCCGGCCAGGTCCGCGATGTGGAGCTGGGGCAGGCCGTGCTGCCGCGCCCCGAAGAAGTCGCCGGGGCCCCGGAGTTTCAAATCCTCCTCCGCGATGCGGAAGCCGTCGGTGGTGCAGGTGAGGGTTTTCAGCCGCTCCCGGGTCTCGGGGTTCCGGTTGGCGCTCACCAGCACGCAGTAGGACTGGTGCTTTCCACGGCCCACCCGGCCCCGAAGCTGGTGGAGCTGGGAGAGGCCGAAGCGCTCGGCGTTCTCCACGATCATCAGCGAGGCGTTGGGCACGTCCACGCCCACCTCAATGACGGTGGTGGACACCAGCACGTCCAGTTCCCCTCCAGCAAAGGCAGTCATCACCTTCTCCTTGTCCCGGGGCTTCATCTTGCCGTGGACCAGGCCCACCCTCAGGTCGGGAAAGACCTCCTCCTGGAGCTGCTTGGCGTAGGTGGTGGCAGCTTTCAAGGCGGCGGGAGCGTTGGGGTCCTCCCCCTCCTCCACGGCGGGGCAGACCAGGTAGACCTGCCGCCCCTCGCCCACCTGCTTGCGCACGAAATTGTACATCCGCTGGCGCTTGTCCTCCCCCACCAGGAAGGTCTCCACCGGCGTGCGGCCCGGGGGGAGCTGGTCGATGACGCTCACGTCCAGGTCGCCGTAGATGATGAGGGCAAGGGTGCGGGGAATGGGGGTGGCCGACATGACCAGCACATGGGGCAAAAAATCCTCCTCCCCACCGGCCTTCTCGGCCAGGGCGGCCCGCTGACCCACGCCGAAGCGGTGCTGCTCGTCGGTGATGACCAGGCCCAGCCGTGCAAAATCCACTCCCTCGGAGAGGAGGGCGTGGGTGCCCACCACGAGGTCGATCTCCCCGGCAGCCAGAGCCGCTTTCACTTTCCGCTTCTCTGCCGCCCGCTGCCCGCCGGTGAGGAGCCCCACCCGGATACCCAGCGGCTCCAGCACCCCGGAAAGGGTGCGGAAGTGCTGCTCCGCCAGCAGTTCCGTTGGGGCCATCAGGGCGCTCTGCCACCCCGCCCGGCTCGCCAGCAGGGCGCAGGCGGCGGCCACCATGGTCTTGCCGGAGCCCACGTCGCCCTGCACCAGGCGGTTCATGGGCTTTCCGGAGGCCATGTCGGAGGCCGCCTCGGCAATGGCCTTCTCCTGAGCCTCCGTGAGGGCGAAGGGCAGCGCCGCCCGGAACTCCTCCAGCCCCGCCGCCGGGATGACCGGCCCCACGCCGGTGCTCCGCCGCTCCCGCAGGAGGGCCAGGCCGCAGGAGAGGGTAAAGAGCTCCTCGAAGATAAGGCGCCGGCGAGAGAGCTCCAGGGCCTCCTCGTCCGCCGGAAAGTGGATGTGCTCATAGGCGTACCCCGCCGCCGCCAGAGTGTGCGCCTGGCGCACTGCGGCGGGAAGGATCTCGGGCATGTCCTGGGCACAGCTCTCCGCGCAGCGGAGGGTGAGCCCGGCCAGCAGGTTGTTGGATACTCCCGCCGTCAGGGGGTACACCGGCAGGATGCGCCCGGTGAAGCGGGTCTGGTCCTCCCGCTCAAAGACCGGGTTGGTCATCTGCCGCCGGGGCGGAAAGCCCTCCACCGCGCCGTAAAAGATGTAGCTCTCCCCGGGGATGAGGGCGTTTTTCACATAGTTCTGGTTGAAGAAGGTGAGCTCCAGGGTGCTTCTGGCGTCCACCGCCTTCACCTTGGTCAGCTCCAGGCCCTTGCGGACGTAGGAGTGCCGGGGCGTCTCGGCCACCATGGCCCGGACACACACCGGGACGCCCGGTAATGCCTCGTCGATGGTGCAGACCTTCCGTCGGTCCTCGTAGCTGCGGGGAAAGTAGCGCAACAGGTCCTCCGCCGTGTGGAGACCCAGCTTCCCCAGGGCGGCGGCGCGCACCTTTCCCACCCCGGGCAGCTCCTCCACCCGGGTGGTGCGGCAGATCTTCACGATACTCCCCCCCTTTTGGCCGAATAGAATTAGTGTACCACATTCCGCTCCGCCGGGCAAGTGTGTGCCCAGGGCGGGCAATTTTCCCTAACAAGAGGCCACTATTTTACCGCCCTCGCTGTATAGGCTGCCAGTTTTGCAATTTTATCAAAAAGCGCTTGCAAATTTCCTCCTGCGCCTTTATAATAACCTTTAGAGCACTCACAAATTATGCTTTTTCTTAACGTTTTAAAAAGACCCTTAAGTTCTGGCTTGACGATTTCTCAATACCATTAAGCTGCAACTAGAGCCATTTCCAGCTGCAAGAAAGGATGAATGAGTGACATGGCAGAGCACACCTTCCAGAAGGTCCTGGTGGCCAACCGCGGCGAGATTGCTATCCGCGTGTTCCGCGCCTGCTACGACCTGGGACTGCACACCGTGGCCATCTACTCCAATGAGGACACCTTCTCCCTCTTCCGCACCCGGGCGGATGAGGCCTACCTGATCGGTGAAAATAAGAGCCCTCTGGGGGCTTATCTGGACATTCCGGCCATCATTGACCTGGCAAAACGCCGCAAAGTGGACGCCATTCACCCCGGATACGGCTTTTTGAGTGAGAACGCGGATTTTGCCAAGGCCTGTGAGGACGCAGGCATCGCCTTTATCGGTCCTTCCTCCAGGATCCTGGCCCAGATGGGCGACAAGCTCACCGCCAAGGCCATCGCCAAGGCCTGCAATGTTCCCACCATTCCCGGCTCAGAGGCCCCCCTGAAGGACGGGGCCGAGGCCCTGGAAAAAGCAATTTCCTATGGTTTCCCCGTCATTTTGAAGGCGGCGGGCGGCGGCGGCGGGCGGGGCATGCGCCGCTGTGACACCCCCGACGAGGTCATCCCCGCCTTTGAGCTGGTGAAGAGCGAGGCCAAGAAGGCCTTCGGCAACGAGGACATCTTCATTGAGAAGTATCTGGTGGAGCCCAAGCACATTGAGGTACAGATCCTGGGCGACCAGTACGGCAACGTGGTCCACCTGGGCGAGCGCGACTGCTCCCTCCAGCGCCGTTATCAGAAGGTGGTGGAGTTCGCCCCCGCCTTCAGCGTCAGCGAGTCCACCCGTCAGAAGCTCTACGAGGACGCCGTGAAGGTGGCCAAGCACGTGGGCTATGTCTCTGCGGGTACCGTGGAGTTCCTGGTAGACCGGGAGGGCAACCACTACTTCATCGAGATGAATCCCCGCATCCAGGTGGAGCACACCGTCACCGAGATGGTCACCGGCATCGACCTGGTGCGCTCCCAGATCCTTATCGCCGAGGGCAAGCCCCTCTCCACCCCGGAGATCGGTATCACCTGCCAGGACGACGTCCATATGGACGGCTATGCCATCCAGTGCCGGGTGACCACTGAGGACCCGGCCAACAATTTCGCCCCCGACACCGGCAAGATCACCGCCTACCGCTCCGGCGGCGGCTTCGGCGTGCGGCTGGACGGCGGCAACGCATACACCGGCGCGGTCATCTCCCCCTACTACGACTCCCTGCTGGTGAAGGTTACCTCCTGGGACCGGACCTTTGAGGCGGTGTGCCGCAAGGCCACCCGGGCCATCAGCGAGGAGCACGTCCGGGGCGTCAAGACCAACATTCCCTTCATCACCAACATCCTGAGCCACCCAGCCTTCCGGGCGGGCAAGTGCCACACCAAGTTCATTGACGAGACCCCTGAGCTCTTCGAATTTGAGAATGGCCGGGACCGGGCCACCAAGGTCCTCAAGTACATCGCCCAAATCCAGGTGGACAATCCCTCCGCCGAGCGCCGCCAGCTGGACATCCCCCGCTTCCCGCCCTACGAGAACACGCCCCCCAAGTGTACCGGTCTCAAGCAGATGCTGGACGAGAAGGGCCCCGAGGCGGTGCGGGACTGGGTGCTGGGGCAGAAAAAGCTCCTCATCACCGACACCACCATGCGGGACGCCCACCAGTCCCTCCTCTCCACCCGGGTGCGCACCCGGGATATGGTGAAGGGAGCCGAGGGCACTGCCGAGATTCTGAATGACTGCTTCTCCCTGGAAATGTGGGGCGGAGCTACCTTCGACGTGGCCTACCGCTTCCTCCACGAGTCCCCCTGGGAGCGGCTGGAGCTGTTGCGGGAGAAGATCCCCAACATTCCCTTCCAGATGCTCCTCCGGGGCGCCAACGCCGTGGGTTATACCAACTACCCCGATAACCTCATCCGTGCCTTCGTGAAGGAGTCGGCCAAGACCGGCATCGACGTGTTCCGCGTCTTTGACTCCCTCAACTGGATCCCCGGCATGGAGGTGGCCATGGACGAGGTCCTCAACCAGGGCAAGCTCCTGGAGGCCACCCTCTGTTACACCGGCGACATCCTGGACCCCAAGCGGGACAAGTACACCCTCAAGTACTATGTCGATATGGCCAAGGAGCTGGAGCGCCGGGGCGCGCACCTGCTGTGCATCAAGGACATGTCCGGCCTCCTGAAGCCCTACGCCGCCCAGAAGCTGGTGTCCACCCTGAAGCAGGAGGTGGGCCTGCCCATCCACCTGCACACCCACGACACCTCCGGCAACCAGGTGGCCGCCTATCTGATGGCCGCCGAGGCCGGCGTGGACATCGTGGACTGCGCCATTGACTCCATGGCCTCCATGACCAGTCAGCCCTCCATGAACGCGGTAGTGACCGCCCTCCAGGGCCAGGAGCGGGACACCGGGCTGGACCCGGCGAAGCTCCAGAAACTCAGCGACTACTGGGCCGACGTGCGGGAGCGGTACGCCGGGTTCGAGGCGGGCATCAAGAACCCCTCCACCGACATCTACCGCTACGAAATGCCTGGCGGCCAGTACACCAACCTGAAATCTCAGGTGGAGAGCCTGGGCCTGGGCCACCAGTTCGAGGCGGTCAAGGAGATGTACAAGACCGTCAACGACATGCTGGGCGACATCGTGAAGGTGACCCCCTCCTCCAAGATGGTGGGCGACCTGGCCATCTTCATGGTACAGAATCAGCTCACCGCCGAGAACATCGTGGAGCGGGGCGAGGCCCTCACCTTCCCCGACAGCGTTGTCAGCTACTTCAAGGGCATGATGGGTCAGCCCGCCTGGGGCTTCCCGGAGGACCTTCAAAAGGTGGTCCTCAAGGGCGAGAAGCCCATCACCTGCCGCCCCGGCGAGCTGCTGCCGCCGGTGGACTTTGAAAAGGCCCGGGAAGAGGTGCGCAAGTTCTACCCCGAGGCCTCCGACCGCAGCGTCATCTCCTGGTGCCTCTATCCCAAGGTGGTGGAGGAGTTCTGCCGCCACCGGAAGGAGTACGGCTACATCATGCGCATGGGCAGCCATGTGTTCTTCAACGGCATGGCCCTGGGCGAGACCAACAAGATCAACATCGAGGACGGCAAGACCCTGGTCATCAAGTACCTGGGTCTGGGCGACCTGAACGAGGACGGCACCCGCAATGTGCAGTTCGAGCTCAACGGCATGCGCCGTGAGGTAGCGGTGCCCGACAAGACCGCCGTGTCCCAGGTGCGGCCCGTCACCATGGCCGACCCGGAGGACAAGAGCCAGATCGGCGCTTCCATCCCCGGCATGGTGTCCAAGGTGAACGTGAAGAAGGGCGACCGCGTGGAGGAGAACCAGGTGGTGGCCGTCATCGAGGCCATGAAGATGGAGACCAGTGTGGTGGCCCGCATGTCCGGCGTAGTGGACGAGGTGTTCCTGAAGGAGGGCGGCTCGGTAAAGGCCGGTGAGCTGCTCATCACCATCAAGTAAACCAAAAAGAGCAAAAAAACACACCTTCCCGGTTGGGAAGGTGTGTTTTTTGTATTACATGGCAGCCAGCTGGCCCTCCAGCTTCTGGATGAGGGCGCGGAGCTTCTCGGCCCGCTCCCGCTCGGCCTCCACCACGTTGGCGGGGGCCTTGTTCACAAAGCCGGGGTTCTGGAGCTTGGTCTCCAGGCCGGAGAGCATCTTGCGATTCTTCTCCAGCTCCTTCTGGACGCGGGCCTTCTCCTTCTCCAGGTCCACCAGCTCACCCAGGGGGATGGAGATCTGGGCGGCGTGGGTGGCGATGACCACCTGACCGGCCTCCTGGGCGGCCTCGGTGACGGGGATGACCTCCACCTCGCTGGCGGAAGCCAGGCGCTTGAGGAAGGGGATACCGGCGGTAAAGACCTCCCGCTCCAGGGTTGCCACGGTGAGGCGGGCCTTCTTGGAGGGGGGCACGTTCATCTCGGCCCGGCGGGTGCGCACGGCCCGGATGGCGTCCATGATGAGCTCCATGGCCTTCTCTTCCTCGGGGAAGGCCAGGTTGATGTGGAACTCCGGCCACTTCTGGAGCATCAGGTAATCCCCCTCGTGGGGCAGAGCCTGCCAGATCTCCTCGGTGATGAAGGGCATGAAGGGGTGCAGGAGCTTCAGGATCTGGGTCAGCACATAGCAGAGTACCTTCTGGGCGTTCTCCTTGGCCTCCTGATCCTCGCCCTGAAGACGGGCCTTGGTCAGCTCGATATACCAGTCGCAGTAGGAGTCCCAGATGAAGTCGTACACCTTCTGGGCGGCCACGCCCAGCTCGTAGCGCTCCATGTTCTCCGTGACCTCGGGGATGACGGAGTTGAGCTTGGAGAGGATCCACTTGTCCTCCAGCTCCAGCCGGCCGGGCAGCTCGCACCGGTCGATGGTCAGGTTCATCATCAGGAAGCGGCTGGCGTTCCAGATCTTGTTGGCAAAGTTGCGCATGGCCTCGCACCGCTCGGTGTAGAAGCGCATATCGTTTCCGGGGCTGTTGCCGGTGACCAGGTTGAAGCGCAGGGCGTCGGCACCGTACTGGTTGGCCATCTCCAGGGGGTCGATGCCGTTGCCCAGAGACTTGGACATCTTGCGGCCCTTGTCGTCCCGGACCAGGCCGTGGATGAACACGGTGTGGAAGGGGGGCTTGCCGGTGTGCTCACAGCCGGAGAAGATCATCCGGGCCACCCAGAAGAAAATGATGTCGTAGCCGGTAACCAGCACGTCGGTGGGGTAGAAATACTTGTAGTCCTCGGTCTCCTCGGGCCAGCCCAGGGTGGAGAAGGGCCACAGGGCGGAGGAGAACCAGGTATCCAGCACGTCCTCCTCCTGCTTGATATTCTTGGAGTGGCAGTGCTCACACTCGGTGGGGTCCTCCTCGGACACGGTGATGTGACCGCACTCCTGACAGGTCCAAGCGGGGATCTGGTGGCCCCACCAGAGCTGGCGGGAGATACACCAGTCGTGGACGTTCTCCATCCAGTTGGTATAAGTCTTGGAGAAGCGGTCGGGGACGAACTTCACCTCGCCGTCGTTGACCACCCGCAGGGCCTCCTTGGCCAGGGGTTCCATCTTCACGAACCACTGGGCGGAGATGAGGGGCTCCACGTCGTTGTGGCAGCGGTAGCAGGTGCCCACGTTGTGCTGGTGGGGCTCCACCTTGACCAGGTAGCCCTGCTCCTCCAGATCAGCCACAATGGCCTTCCGGGCCTCGTAGCGGTCCATGCCGGAGTACTTGCCATAGCCCTCCACGATGCGGCCGTTGTCGTCCAGCACCCGGATGGTCTCCAGGTTCTGGCGCAGGCCGACCTCGAAGTCGTTGGGGTCGTGGGCGGGGGTCATCTTCACGCAGCCGGTGCCGAACTCCATATCCACGTACTCGTCGGCCACAATGGGCATCTCACGGCCCACCAGGGGCAGGATGCACTTCTTGCCCACGATGTCCTTGTAGCGCTCGTCGTTGGGGTTCACCGCCACGCCGGTGTCGCCCAGCATGGTCTCGGGCCGGGTGGTGGCCACGATCACATAGCGGCCCTCCTCGCCCTGGATGGGATAGCGGATGTGCCAGAAGAAGCCGGGCTTGTCCTGGTACTCCACCTCGGCGTCGGAGAGGGCGGTGACGCAGTGGGGACACCAGTTGATGATGCGGCTTCCCTTATAGATGAGGCCCTTCTTGTAGAGGGAGACGAACACGTGGCGCACGGCCTTGGAGAGGCCCTCGTCCATGGTGAAGCGGGAGCGGCTCCAGTCGCAGGAGGCGCCCAGCTTCTTCTGCTGCTCCACGATACGGTTGCCGTACTTGTTCTTCCAGTCCCACACCCGCTCCAGGAACTTCTCCCGGCCCAGGTCGTAGCGGGTGAGGCCCTCGTTCTTGCGCAGCTCCTCCTCCACCTTGATCTGGGTGGCGATGCCGGCGTGGTCGGTGCCGGGGACCCACAGGGCGGCGTAGCCCTGCATGCGCTTGAAGCGGATCAGGATGTCCTGGAGGGTGGAGTCCATGGCGTGGCCCATGTGGAGCTGGCCGGTGACGTTCGGGGGCGGCATGACGATGGTGAAGGGCTTTTTATCCGGGTCCCGGTGGCCCTCGAAGCAGCCGTTCTTCTCCCACATCTCATAGATGCGCCCCTCCACCTCTTGGGGCTCATAGACCTTGGGCAGTTCTTTCTTCATACAAAAAACACTCCTTGTTCTTGTGTGCGTTTACATCGGGGTGACGGGGAGGCCGGTCTTGTCCCGCAGCAGGGCCAGCAGCTCCTCTGCCGTACCGGCGGAAATCCCCCCCTTATCGTAGGCCTGGGCATGGCGATTGCTGAGGGCCAGGACGATGAACTCCGTTCCCTCGGCAATGGCCCGGATGCTCTCATAGCTCCAGCGGGTCTGGGCGTTCTGGATGGTGGTCACATAGTCGGCGTCGGTAAAGACGGTCTCCACCTCCCGGCTGCCGGGGAGCAGCTTTCGCCCGGCCAAAAGCCCGTTGATCTGGTCCTCGGTGAGGAGGACGGCCAGCAGCAGTGCCGCCACGGCCAGGTCCAGCCATCCCTCCCAGCCGGGATCGAGGATCAGATCCCCCGCTCCGAGCAGTAGGGCCAGGGCCACCAATACCCAGCCCACAATGCGGCTGCGGCGGCTTCTCTTCCGGCGCACAGTCTTGCGCATGCCCCGAGCCATAGCTGTAAGGGCCTTCCGGTCGTAGATCGTTTTCACTCGGATCTCCATATCGCACTCCCTTCGGAAAACAAAAAACGCCCTGAGCCGACGGCTCAGGGCGAACGAAACCGTCCGCGGTACCACCTGAATTCGGGTTTTCTTCCCAAAACCCGCACTCCTGTCCCCCTAACGCGGGGACACGCCGCGCCCTACTGCTGCTATTCAGGCCCGGAGCTCCGGGGCGACCTTCGCCATCTCCCTCGGGGGCCTCACACCGCGCCGGCCCCTCTCTGTACCAGGAAAATGGGTACTCCTCCCCATCATTGCCATTCTGAATCTGCATTATAATGGAGTTTTTCACCCTTGTCAAGCGCCCCGCCGGATTTTCATTTTATTAAAATTAAACTTAGTATTGACTTTAATAAAATTAAAGTATATATTGAATATAGTAAAAGGAGGTGGTCCCGTGGCCCTGGAATTTCTGCCCCCCTGGCTCGCCGGGCTCAGCGAGGAGGAGCTCTCGTTCCTGCGCCGGTTCGTGCTGGCCTCCGGGTCGCTGAAGGAGGTGGCCGGGGAGTACGGCGTCAGCTACCCCACGGTGCGCCTGCGGCTGGACCGGCTCATCCAAAAAATCCGCCTGGCCGAGCAGGAGCAGGCGGACCCCTACATTGCCCTCGTCAAGCGCCTGGCCCTGGAAGAAAAGCTGGACCTGGACACCGCCAAGGTCCTCATCGCGGCCTACAAACAGGCCGCCCGCAAGGAGGAATCCAAATGAGTAACGTTATGGTATTTTCCCTTCTGGCCATCCCAGCCGTTCTCTTTTCCGTCCTGGTGCCGGTGGGGCTGGTGCTGGTTTTGCAGGTGTTCCTCTGCCGCAAGGGGAACCGGCTGGGCCTCATCCTGCCGGTGCTGAGCTTTCTCCTCAGCCTGTTCTTCACCCTGAGCGTGGGGGCCTTCACTATGATGGGGGCCGGAACTCTCACCATGCAGACCGTCTCTGCCGACGGCCAGGTGGTGGAAACGCAGGTGGAAGAGGTCGAGGCGCCTCCGGTGGAGCCCCAGCAGCTCCTGATGGTGGGCGGGGTGTTCCTGGTGCCCAACATCCCCACCGCCGTGCTGACCGGCATCTGGTTCTATCACAAGAACCGCCGGGACTGGAAGAAAGAGCTGGAGAAGATGGACATTCAGGATCTGGGCTGACCCCGGCTCTCAGCCCAGGGCGAGAAAATGGCGGATGGCCTTGGCCACGCCGTCCTTCCGGTTGGTGTCGGTGACGTATTTGCCCAGCGCCCGGATCTCCGGCGCGGCGTTGCCCATGACCACCGGCATCCCCGCCACGGCCAGCATCCCCCGGTCGTTGTCGCTGTCGCCGATGCACAGCACCTCTTCCATGGAGATCCCCAGCCGCCGGGCCAGGGCGGTGAGGGCGGTACCCTTGTCCACCCCCCGGCGGAGGATCTCCAGGTTGTCGGGGCCGGAGCAGGTGATGTACACATCCTGCCAGGCCTCCACCACCCGGCGCAGCGGGGGCAGCTCCTCCGGCTTCCCCAGGGCGAAGATCTTGTCCACACTCATCCCGTGCTCTCGCAGATAATCGGGCAGATCGGGGACCAGGATGCGCTGCTCGTGGAAGGCCGGACAGGGGTAGTTGCGGAATACCGCCTCACAGCGCTCGTTCACCACCAAGCGGTCCCCTGCGAAGGCCAGCAGCCCCAGGTCCTCCTCCTGCAGCCGCGCCAGGATGCCCAGGGCGTCGGCGTCCGCCATGGCCCAGTGCTCCAGCAGGCGCTTCTCCCCCAGGTCAGCCAGCCCTGCCCCGCCCAGGCACACGATGGGGGCGTCACAGCCCGCCTCCGCCGCGATGTCGGCGGCCTCCTGCCAGGACCGGCCGGTGGCCAGCACCACCGTGGCCCCCGCCGCCCGGGCCTCCCGGATGGCGGCGCGGTTTTCGGCGCTTACATGGCTGTCCGGCCCAATGAGGGTCCCGTCAATGTCCAGTGCGATGAGGCGATACATACTTTTCCGCTCCTTTTCCCGAAAATCAGCACGATTATAGAGGAAAGCGCCCGGTGCCGCAAGCTCCTTTCTGCACAAAAAAGCCTGTCCCCTGTCCCTCTTTCCCGGCGGGGCGGATAGACGGCGAAATTTTTTATATGGATGCTTGACAAAATAGGCCGCTTCCGCTATAATGACGTATGTCGTTCGCAGGTGTAGCTCATCTGGTAGAGCGCCACCTTGCCAAGGTGGAGGTAGCGAGTT
>DYBS01000129.1 GCA_019418525.1 Clostridiales bacterium | reverse complement strand
ACTTATTACAATAAGACCGAGTCCATCCAGATGCTGGCCCTCAACACCCTGGGCGTCCTCTACATCCTGGAGAACGGCAGCAATGTGAACTCCATGGCCGACCTGGCGGGCCAGACCCTCTACGCCACCGGCCAGGGCGCCAATCCCGAGTACGTGCTGGACTATCTCCTCACCCTCAACGGCGTGGACCCGGAAAAGGACGTGGACATCCAGTGGAAGACCGCCGAGGAGGTCCAGGCCCTGATGGTGTCCGGTGAGGCCAAGCTGGCTATGCTCCCCGTGCCCGCCGCCACCGGCGTGCTGATGCAGAACAGCGACGTCCGCGCCGCCATCGACTTCAACACCGCCTGGGAGGAGTCCGGCGCCGAGGGCACCTTCACCATGGGCTGCGTGGTGGTGCGCAATGAGTTCCTGGAGGAGAATCCCCAGGCGGTGGAGGACTTCCTCACCGAGTACGCCGCCTCCATCGAGTACGTCCGGGATAACCCGGAGGAGGCCGCCCCCCTGGTGGTTGAGGCCGGCATCGTGCCCAAGGAGCCCATCGCCGTGGCCGCCATCCCCCAGGCCAATCTGGTGTGCATCACCGGCAGCGACATGCTCTCCATCCGGGACTACTACGCGGTGCTCTATAACGCCGATCCCGCCTCCATCGGCGGGGCCAACCCGGACGATGCCTTCTACTACCTGCCCTGAGCATGAGGAAAAGACGACCGCTGGCCAGGGGGCTTCTCCCCCTGGCCTTTTGGCTTTTGGTGTGGCAGGGCGTGGTGTGGTACCTGGAGAACATCCAGGGCATCCGCACCGAGTTTATCCTCCCCGCCCCGCTGACCGTGCTGACTACCCTGGTCTCCCTGGCCGGTGAAGGGGAGTTCTGGCTCACGGCGCTCGCCACCCTGGGGCGCATCTTTGCCGGGCTTCTGGGGGGCGTGGCAGTGGGGACCCTGCTGGCCGTGCTCACCCAGAGCTTTGCCTGGGCCGACTGGATCTTCTCCCCTGCGGTGCGGGTCATCCGGGCCACGCCGGTGGCCTCCTTCATCCTACTCATCATCCTCTGGGCCCCCACCGGGCGGGTGCCCGCCATCGTGGCCGCCTTGATGGTGCTGCCGGTGGTGTGGGGCAACGTGGCCCGTGGCATCGCCCAAACCGACCCGCTGCTGCTGGAGGCCGGGCGGGCCTACCGCTTCTCCCGGTGGAAAACGGTGCGGCTCATCTACATCCCCTCGGTTCTGCCCTACTTCGCCAGCGCCTGCCACACCTCCCTGGGCCTGGCCTGGAAGGCGGGTGTGGCCGCCGAGGTGCTGTGCGTGCCCAAGCGTGCCATCGGCACCCAGGTATATTTTTCCAAGATCTATCTGGAGACGCAGAATCTGTTTGCCTGGACGGTAGTGGTGATCGCCCTTAGCTTTCTGCTGGAGCGGGGCCTGGGGGCCCTGTTGAGCCGTTTGGAGGGAGGGAACACCCATGCGGGTTGAGGGTATGACCGCCGCTTACGGCGGCGTAAAGGTCCTGGACGACTTCTCGCTCACCTGGCCGGACGGGGGCATCACCCTGCTCTCCGGTCCCTCGGGCTGCGGCAAGACCACACTGCTGCGGTGTCTGGCGGGCTTGCAGCCCTATACCGCCCGGGCGTTGGAGCTCCCCGAGCGGCCGGTGATCCTCTTTCAGGAGGACCGTCTCCTCCCCTGGCGCACGGCGGCGCAACACATCACCGACGTGCTTCCCCGGGAGCGCTGGGGGGAGGCGGAGGGCTGGCTGGAGCTGGTGGAGCTCTCCGGCGAGGGGGTGCACTACCCCAAGGCCCTCTCCGGCGGCATGAAGCGGCGGCTGGCCCTGGCCCGGGCCCTGGCCTGCGGGGGCGGCCTGATCCTGCTGGACGAGCCCTTTACCGGCGTGGACGGGGACCGGGCGGCGCGCATCCTCGGCCGCATCCGGGACCTGGGGACGCCAGTGCTCCTCTCGGGACACGAGAGCGCCCTTCTCCCCCTCTCGGACACTGTCCTCTTCCTGGAGGGGCCTCCCCTGCGGCAGGTGAGCGGCTAATTCTGAATTTTTTATGAAGAAATACTTCAAGAGTGCGAAAAATGGTTGTCTTTTTGTCCTTTTGTGGTATGATGGTCCTAATTCATTCTGAATCCCGGCGCCCAGGCCATTGGGCGCCGTCCCCACGAACAGGAGGCAGCAACACGCTATGAAATTTCCCTCGGCCCTGCGGGAGCGGAAGCACCGCCTGCGCTACCCCAAACTTCCCATCTCCCCCGGGCTAGCCGCCTGGCTCTCCCGGGGGTTCTTCCTGGCCGGCCCGCTGGTCTCCTACGTGCTGGTGGAGCTGCTCAACAACAATAACCCCTGGGGGTTTTCCTCCTTCCAGCTGGCGCTGAATCTGGCGTGGTACTACATGGGGGCGATCTTCTTCTACTTCGTCTGGGGCAACCGGGAGCGGGCCACCCACTGGGCCATGGTTCTGGCCTGGGTCATTGGCATCATCAACAGCTACGCCCTGCGTTTCCGGGGGCGCACCATCTTCCCCAGCGACATCGTCACCATCCGCACCGCCCTCAACGTGGCGGGAAATTACAATTACCTCCCCGACCTCACACAGCTCTTCACCCTGCTGGTAATGGTCCTCTTCCTGAGGGCCATGGCCCTGCTGCCCACCCCCAGAGAGCGGCAGCCCTTCTCCTGGAAGCTCTTCATCCCCGGGGAGGCCGCCTGCGTCGCCTTTTTGTGGATGTTCTTCTGCACCGACACCGTCTCCGACGCCGGTATCTCCCCCTCCATGTGGACCACCCGGGGCAACGGCCTGGCTCTCAATTTCTCCCTGTGCGTCCGGTACAGCTGGGTCCAGCCCCCCGACGGCTACTCGGTGGATGGAGTGGATGCCCTGGCGGAGGAATACCCCTCGGACGACGCCGCGGTGGAGACCTCCGGCAGTACCACCAAGCCCGTGAATCTCATCGTCATTATGAACGAGTCCTTCTCCGACCTGAGCGTACTGCCCGGCGTGGAGACCAATCAGGACGCCATGCCCTTCCTCCGCTCTCTGGAGGAGAACACCATCAAGGGATACGCCTACTCCTCGGTGTTCGGCGGTACCACCGCCAACTCGGAGTACGAGTTCCTCACCGGCAACACCACCGCCTTCCTCCCCGCCGGTACGGTGCCCTACCACATGTACATCAGCTCCAATGAGCCGGGTCTGGCCCGGCAGATGGGGGATCTGGGCTACTACACCGTGGCCATGCACCCCTACTACTCCTCCGGCTGGAACCGGGTGGCGGTGTACAACGATATGGGCTTTGACGAGAAGCACTTCCTGGAGGATTTCGATTACGACGAGGACGACATCATCCGGGAGTATGTGTCTGACCGGGCGGACTATGAAAACCTTATCGCCCGCTATGAGGCCAAGGAGGAGGGCCAGCCCCTGTTCCTCTTCAACGTGACCATGCAGAACCACAGCGGCTACACCGGCGAGTGGACCAATCTGCCCCGGGAGGTGTGGCTCACCGGGGATATGGAGGGCAAGTATGACACGGTGGACCAGTACCTGAGCCTCATCTACCAGAGTGACCAGGCCTTTGAGTACCTCATCGACTACTTCTCCCAGGTGGAGGAGCCCACCATGATCTGCCTCTTCGGCGACCACCAGCCCCAGGTGGATACCGATTTCTACACCGAAACGCTGGGGGAAGAGGTGGACTTCCTGGCCCCCGACGTGGCGCAGAAAAAGCAGATGGTCCCCTTCCTCATCTGGGCCAACTACGACATCCCGGAGCGGGAGCGAGTCTCCCTCTCCCTGAACTACCTCTCCTCCTACCTCACCGAGGTGGCGGGCCTCCCTCAGACTGGATACCAGCAGTACCTGAAGGACCTCTGTCAGGAGCTGCCCATCATCAACACGGTGGGCTATGTGGACAACCAGGGCAACTGGGTCCACACCAGCCAGGAAAAACAGCTCCCCGCCTCCGCCCAGGACGCTCTGGACCAGTACAAGCGGGTACTCTACAACAACATCTTCGACAAGGGAAAACGGCCCTCGGACTTCTTTACCCTCGCCTCCCCTTGAATCAAAAACCGGCCTCCGGCGCTTAACGCGCCGGAGGCCGGTCTCGTCTCTCAGAGAGTCACACCCCCCGCCAGGCCGGAAATGCGCACCCGGCCCCGGACCCGGCGGAACGCCGTATCCGTGGTGCGCCCGTCGGCCCATCGGTAGCGCAGGCGGCTGCGGCCGGAGGCCAGGGCCCGCTCCAGGGCCAGGCGGCACTGCTGGAGGTAGAGCAGCCGGTTCACCGCGGCATACTCCTGGGCCACCTCCTCCCCGTACTCCCGGCAGGGGCGCAGGTCGCAGGAGGTCAGTCGACCCACCGAGCGGGAGAGGGCCGTGGCCTCTGCCGCCGCTCTCTGCCGCAGGACCTCCCGGGCCTCAGCGATGGGATACTCACAGTTGTTGGTGTTTTTGGTCATAAAAAATACCACCTTTCTCAAAATGGGCGCAGTAATCCTGTGTTTCCACAGTCATACTTCCAAACCATTTTGAAATTAGGCGGTTTTGCTAACGTTAGTATAGCACGTTCTACCAGTGTCTGTCAATGCCTCCAGGACAAAAAGGGCCGCCCACCAGAGCGGTGAGCGGCCCTTTTCCCATCAGGCTCGATTGCGGACCTTCTGTCCACGGGAACTCCGGCGGAGGAAGGAGAACTTGGTCTCCGAGCACACCACGGCCACGAAAATGAGGGCAAAACCCACCAGCAGCCGCCCGGTCACCGGATCGCCGTAGAAAATCACCGAGCATAGCACGCCAAACACCGACTCCAGCGACAAGATCACCGACGCGGAGGCCGGGTCGGACCATACCTGGCCCACGTTCTGGAACAGGAGGGCCACCGTGGTGGCCATAACCACGAGATACCCCATCTGAATGAGAAGATCGGTGTTCAGCAGCGTCTCTGCCGTGGGGAATTCCTGGAACAGCGCACCGAACACCCACGCATATGCCGCTGCCCAAATAAACTGGGACACGGTGAGCAGATAGACGTCCTTCCCCGGGGCGAGCTTGGACACCGCCACGATCTGGCAGGCGTAGAACACCGCGCAGCACAGGGTGAGGGCGTCTCCCCAGGTGACAGTGAAGGCCTCAGTGAGGGACACCAGCCCCACCCCCGCCACGCACAGCACCGCCGCCAGGATGTTGTAGCGGTCGGGGCGCTTATGGGCTGCCACCCAGTAGAAGAAGGGCACCAGCACGCAGTACACCGCCGTCAGAAAGGCGTTTTTGGACGGCGTGGTGCCCATCAGTCCGAAGGTCTGCACCGAGTAGGCCGTAAACAGGAACGCGCCAATGATGGCCCCCCGCCACAGGTAGTCCCGGGTGAAGGTCTTCCACTTCTTCCAGCAGATGAGGGAGAGCAGAATGGCGCCGCCAGTGAAGCGGATAGCCAGGAGGAAAAAGGTGGGGATCACGTCCACCGCTCCCTTCATGATGAAGAAGGACGAGCCCCAGATAAAGGCCGCGGCAAAGAGCATGGGCTTTGCCAGACGGCGCATCCGTATTTCATGCATGGATTGTGCCAGCTCCTTTGATGTGTTATCATGTACCTGCCGCGCACCGCGGCACAGGAGGTGTTTGCAATGTTGTTATTTGATCTGGACGGTACCCTCATCGATTCCAACGGAGTGTGGGTAGAGGTGGACCGGATCTTTTTGGCCCGCAGGGGCCTTACCGCCACGCCGGAGTACTCCCACACGGTAGGACACTCCATTTTCCCGGTGGCCGCCCAGTATACCAGAGATTACTACCACCTGGAGGAGAGCCCCCAGGAAATCATGGACGAGTGGATGGCGCTGGCCGAGGACGCCTATTCCCACCAGGTGCCCCTCAAGCCCGGGGCTCTGGAATTTCTCACCCTCTGCCAGCAGATGGGGGAGCGGATGGTCCTCACCACCGCCTGCGTACCAGCCCTCTGTCAAGCAGTGCTGGAGCGCCATAAGCTGACGCCCTTCTTCTCCTCCATTCTCTTCGCCCAGGAGCTGGGGGTGGAGAAGCGGGACCCCCGGTACTTCCAGGCTGTCCTCACCCACCTCGGGGTCCGGCCACAGGACTGCACCCTCTTTGAGGACTCCCCCGGGGCCTGCCGCACCGCCCGCAAGGCGGGCATCCAAGTGGTGGGAGTGTACGACCCCTTCTATGAGGACTACCAGCAGGAGCTCCGGGAAATCTGCCACCGGTATATCCACAGCTTCACCGAGCTGCTGGCCCAACCAAATTGACATACACGCTCCCACGGACAGCCAAATGGGCCGCCCGTGGGAGCGTCTCATTATTCCTTGGTCATGTGCTGAGCCGCCGCCCGGAGCATCAGCTTCTTGGTGCCGTTCTCCTCAAAGGCGATCTCCACCAGCGCGTCGCCTCCCATGGGGGTGAGCCCGGTGATGAGGCCCTTGCCGAAGGCCTTGTGCACCACGGTGTCCCCCTTCTGGAAGTCGGGCAGAGGAGCCTTGGCCGGGCGGGAGGGCGCGGC
>DYBS01000128.1:323-6523 GCA_019418525.1 Clostridiales bacterium | reverse complement strand
AACCTGGACGCAGAGCTGATAGGTGCCGGTGGCGGAGACATGGCACACCACGGTGCCGCTCTCCGCCTCATACTGGGCGGGGAGCTTCTGCCCGGTCTCCAGATGGACCCAGACCAGATCCTCCGCTGTTCCGGTCCAGGGGAAGCGCACGGTGGTGCCGGAGATATCCGTCACTGTCGCTCCTGCGGCCTGGACGGTCAGACGGAAGGCATCCTCCGCCGGGCGCTCCACGGTGACCTCCAGAAGCTCGGCATCCTCCAGGTCCAGCTCTTTCAGCAGGGCGGCGGGCAGCTCCACCGCCACCCCGTCCTTTTCAAAGAGCAGTGTGCCTGCGGGGGCATTTTCCGCCATCTGCTCCAGTTGCTGGCCGGAGAGGATGGTAGAGGCGTCGCTGTTTTCCCCGGTCGGGAGAAAGTCGGCCGGTTCCGCCGGGGGGAAGAGGGAGGGAGACAACGTGCCGGAGGCCGCCGGTGTAATAGAAACAGCCGGCGTGGCAGTGGGGGACGGAGCAGATGTAAGGCTTGGGGAGAGGGATGGGGACGGCGTGTGGAACACGGTAGACTGTGGTGTGGGCGCGGGGGTCTGAGATGGGGAGCTTTCCGCCGGTTCGGGGTCAGGATCGGCAGTGGAAGGGATATCCTGATCCTCCCAGTCGCCGCCGTCCCGGTCTCCACCCCAGTCGTTGGAGGGGGTGGGAGAGGGGGTGGAAACAGCCACGCCGGTAGCGGGATGTCCCTCTCCCTCAGTCTCCAACAGGACCTCGTCCCCGGTGCGGCGGATGGACAGCACATTGGATATGCCGTCCCCGTCATAGCGGACCTGGTAGCGGTAAGTGATATCCTGGGCCAGTTCCCCGATGTAAAACGTGATGGCGTCCGGTTCCAGGAGGTAGTCAGTGCCGGGAGAGAGCTCCTGCCAGGGGCCGTCTGCCTCACTGCGCAGGACCTGTACACGGTTGGGGTCGTTGGGGCGGCAGTAGAGCAGGCAGAGCACGCGGTCCGTTCCGTCCAGGACACTGGCAGTTAGGTCCATATACTCCGGGCTTACCACCGCCAGTTGAAAGCTGAAGGGTTCCACATCGGGCGAGAGGACGAAATACTCCGTTACATCGGGCATGCCGTAGATGGTATAAAGTCCCGTGGACTGGGGATAAAGCCCGCTCTCCGAGAGCTCCAGCTGGGAAAAGTCCCAGTTGATGAAGCAGAGATAGGTCAGATTCGAGGTGTCCGTGGTGAAGCACCCGTCGTAGTACAGGGGGGGTATATCGTAGAGGCTGGAGCCCAGCGGGAGGAGATAGGGGAGGAAGGACAGCGCGGGGAGGGTGCCCACCCAGGTGATGACCTCCCGCTTCGGCGTAGGGGAGGGGGTGGTAGATGCTGCAGGGAAGGTTACAGAGGGAGTCTCAATGGGAATACCGTTGGAAGGTATTTCGGTTTCAGATGGAGAAGGAGAGGTCGTCTCTGTGGGCGTAACGGTGGGGGTAACCTCAGCAGAGGGCGCAACGGTGGGGGTAACCTCAGCGGAGGACGTAACAGTAGGAGTGCTCTCGGCCGAGGGAGCCTGGGTACTATCTACGGGAAGCTGCGGATTTTCCACGCCCCGGGCGGCCCCCAGACAGCACAGGGCGGACAGAGCCAGAGCGAGGAGGCGGCAGTGGGGTCTCATGGCATTCCCTCCTTTTGCAGGCTTTGCAGGGTGTAGCGGAGGAAGGCCTGCTTGACGGCCTTCCGGCCCCGCTGGCGGATGGGGACCAGCTCCCCGTTTTTCAGGAGAAAATCCCCGTCCAGCACCTTATCCACCCAGTCCATATTCACCGCGGTGTTGCGGTTGCAGGTGAGGAAGCGGTCATCCTCCTCCAAGCGGCCCAGCACAGCGGAGGCCCGGTCGTCCACCACCACCAGCTGGTCGGGCAGATGAAGGCGGGTGTGTTCGGACTGGCAGTCCACGAAGAGGAGGTTGCGCAGCAGCAGGTCCAGGCTTACCCCAGAGCAGTGGACGGTGACGAAGCGGCTGTCCCGCAGAAGCCCCGCGCAGACCACGTCCATGGCGCTCTCCAGCCGGGGGTAGTCCAGGGGCTTGGTCAGGTAGTAGGCCGCCCGGACGGTGTAGCTCTCCACGGCGTGGGTGTGGCTGGTAGTGAAAAAGACCAGACGGCAGGCGGGGTCCTCCGCGCAGATGCGCCGGGCGGCCTCCATCCCGGTGAGCCCGGTGAGATAGATATCCTGAAAGAGGATCTGGTACCGGCCGGGGACAAAGGACTCCAGCAGCTCCTCGGCGGAGGAAAAATATGCATAGTCCGCCTGGAGGCGGCGGGCGTGAAAATAGCGCTCCAGCAGGTCATGCAGCTCCCGGCGGTCGGCGGGGCAGTCGTCTGTAATGGCGATCAGCATGGGGGTTCTCCTTTCCGCCGCGTATGGGAACGGGGCAGCTCATTCAGTGTACCATACTATTATAACATGAAATTTGTCTTTCACCGTGAAAAAGTGACTTTCACGTCGAATCGCTTTGGGATCGGGTGGCGGTGTGGTATGTTAGAGCCAAAATCAGGCCGGCGTTTTGAGGAAGGGAAGGATGACGGGATGGAATTTCGGTGCCTGGTGCTGAGTCTGCCGGAGGATACGGACCTGTTCCGGCGCAGTGTGGAGCGCTTTGCACGGAAGGCGGGGCGCAGCCCGGCAGTGGAGTGCTTTGCCCGCCGGGAGGAACTGCTCTACCGGCTGCGCCGGGGGAGCTGTGACGCGGTGGTGGTGGCCCTTCCCGGCGCACTGGGGATGGAGTCGGCCATCGGCGTGCGGGGCCTGGACGCCCGGGTGCCGCTGGTGTGGGTGTCGGACGACGAGGGCTTTGGGATGCAGAGCTACCGCCTGCGGACGCAGATGTTCCTCCGCTTTCCGGTGGAGGAGGAGCAGATGGCCCAGGCGCTGGAACGGTGCGTATGAGCGGGGCGCGGGAGAGAGAGGCTCCACGGAGGGAGCGGGTGCTCAGCTCCAAGCTCCAGGTGCCGGATACGCCGCGGCAATTCCTGGTGCGGGAACGGCTGTTGGAGTGGCTGGACCGGGCGGAGGAGCCGCTGCTGATCATCAGCGCCGGTATGGGCTACGGTAAAACGGTGCTGCTCACCCACTATGCCAGACGCTGCCCGGAGCCGTGCGCCTGGTATCACCTGGGGGAGAGCGACAACGACATCATGGTCTTTGCCCGCTATCTGTGGACGGCGGTGTCCCGGGCCGCGCCGGAACTGGAATTTGATCTGACGCCTTATCTGGCACTGGACCAGGATGAGACGCTGGTACGCAGCCTGGCGCTGGACTTTGCCGAGATGCTCCGCGGCCTGGAAGAAACACGGCTCCACGTGATCCTGGACAATTTTCAGGTCATCCAAAATGAGTGGATCTTCCTCTTTCTGACCCTCCTGCTGAACAGCCGTCCCCGGGGCCTGCGCCTGCTGCTGGGCACCAAGAGCGCCCCACCGGCCTTCTGCGCCCGGCATCTGCTGGAGGGCACCGCCCGGGTGCTGGGAGCGGAGACCCTGGCTTTCACGCTGGAGGAGGTGGAGCGGCTCATTGAGCCCGATACTGATCCCCGGCAGCTCTCGGCTACCGCCCAGGCCCTTCAGGCCCGAATGGAGGGCTGGCCGGCGGGGCTGAGCTTCACCATGCTCTACGCCAAGCAGCGGCGGCTGTCGGTGGACCAGCTGGACATGGAGCAGGCCTGCCAGCAGCCCTATCTGCGGGACTACCTCATGCACGAGCTCTATCGGAAGCTCCCCTTTGACTTGCAGCAGTTTTTGGTGCGCACCTCGGTGCTGGAGTACCTGCGCCCTGATGTGTGCAACGCCCTCACCGGGGCGGACAACGCCGCCGGGCAGCTCTCCTACCTGGAGCAGGAGAACCTCTTCATTCTCCGCCTATCCGGCGGAGGGGCCATGTACCGCTACCACGCACTTTTCCGGGACTTTCTCCTGAGCCAGCTTCAGCCGGGGCAGCGGGCGGAGCTGCTGGCCCGAGCGTCGGACTTCTATCTGCGCACTCCGGACAAGGCCCAGGCGGCGGAGTACGCCATTGCCTGCGGCGACGGGGAGCGGCTGCAAAGCGCCCTGGAGGACGCGGGCCGGGAGGCCCTGTTCCGTGGGGAGCTGAGCACGGTGCGCCGCTGGCTGGAGGAGCTGAAGGCCATAGGAGCCCCCCTCACGCCGGATACCGACCTGCTCCGGGCCCAGTACCGGGAGCGGGTGGGGGACTGGCAGGAGGCCATGGAGCTGGCGGAACACCTCATCGACGGCTACCCGGAGCGGACGGGGGAGCGCTGTATGCTGGAGGCCAGGCTCCTGCGGGCCCGCCTGACCCGGGAGAGGGGCGCGGCGGCGGAGAGCCTGTGCCTGCTGGAGGGGATGCTCCCCCGGCTGCGCATGCGCCACCCCCGCAGTGCTCTGCGCCGTCAGGCCGCCGAGCTGACCCTTTACAATCTGCTGGACCTGCACCGGGCCGACGAGGTGCTCCGGCAGGTGCTGGCCGCGCTGGAGGAGAGCCTCTCCGCCCGGGACCCGCAGGAGCGGGACGGGCGCCGGGAGGAGGCGGTGGTCTGTTTCTTCGCCATGGGCGAATACCGCCGGGCCATGCAGATGTACGTCCTGCTCCGGGGTGAGGAGGGGGAGTCCGGCACGGTGGTGGCCCCTTACATCCAGCTCTACCTGGCCCTCAGCGGGCGGACCGGCTCGGCCCGGGCCCGGATGGGCCGGGCGGTGGAGAACATGCCCGGCTGGGTCTCCCACCAGACCATGCAGGACATCATCCTCATCCAGGCTCTGGTGGAGCAGATCGCCCGCATGGACGGAGGCGACCCGGGCAGGCCGGTGCAGACCTTCTGGGACAGCGGCGTCCTCCGCGGGGGGAGCAGCAGCCGCTTCCAGGGGGGCTTTTCGGTGCTGTGCCGGGCGCTGCTCCGGCAGCCCATGGACCCCGAGACCGAGGATGCCCTGTTCGCGCTGGAGCGGCGGGACGTGTTCGGTATCCTGGACGGGGTGCGCTGGCTGGCAGTGCGGCAGTGTGCCCGCCGGGGGGCGTACGCCCGGGCGCTAGAGCTGTGCCGCCGTACCCGGTCGGAGCGGGAGGCCTGGCGCTCCGGGACCGGCCGGGGCAACGCCTTTCTGGCCTTTCTGGATCTGGAGGAAGCCCTGCTGCTCCGGGAAAAGGACCGGCAGTGCGCGGCGGAGCTGGCGCGGAACAGCGCTTCTTACCGCCGGGAAAACGGTCTCATCTGCCCCGGCCTCACCGAGGAGGAGCGTACGGCGCTGGTGGAGCTGGAGCGGGAGGAGGAGCCGGTACCCGCCGGAGGGGCGGCAGAAGAAGCCCGGGTCCATGTCCGGTGCTTCGGCCCCTTCCGGGTGTTCCTGCCCGATGGCCAGGAGCTGCACTGGCGCACCCGGAAGGCCCAGGAGCTGTTCGCCTACCTCTTCCATGTGGGAGGGGCCTGGGTGGACCGGGAGAAGCTGATGGATATCCTCTGGCCCCAGTCCGCCCCGGCCAACGCCACCTCTCTGCTGCACACCAGCCTCTACAACATCCGCAAGGGGTTGGTCCCCTACGGCCTGGACCGGATGGTGGTGCGGGAGAAGAAGTGCTACCGGCTGGACCTGGAGCTGGTGGAGTCGGACCGGGAGGTGGTGGAGGCTGTCTTCCGGGGCGAGGGGCCGGCGGAGGAGCTGGCCCGGCGCTATGCGGGGCCCTATCTGGAGGACGTGGAGTCGGTGTGGGCCGAGGACCAGCGGGCCTGGTACGCGGGAAACTTCCTGCGGGTGAGCCGGGAGGAGGCCCGCCGCCGGATGGAGCGGGAGGAATTCGCCGCCGCGGCGGAGTGCCTGCGAAGCGCCATCCGGCAGGAGCCCTATGACGAAGAACTGGCGGGACAGCTCCTGCGCTGCTACGGGGCGCTGGGGGAGGTCAAGAACGCCATGACCCTCTATAATCGCCTGAAGGACACCTTGAAGGAGGACCTGGGCGCCGAACCGGGAGAAGAGGTCACCCGGATCTATCAGGAATGTCTGCTGCGCAGGCTGGACAGCGGGAGGTCACCGTCATGAGAGAAGAAAACCACCCCCCCTACCCAAACCGGGAGGGGTACTGGGAGGACCTGGCGGCCTGGGGCCGCAGCCTGGTGGATCGGGCGGCGGGCCGGGTCAGCGACCGTGCCGTGACCTGGGA
>DYBS01000128.1:0-313 GCA_019418525.1 Clostridiales bacterium | reverse complement strand
GGCCGTGCCAGCGGCAGGGCGGGGGTATTTCTGCCCTTTCCCTGCCTCCAGGCGGCCTTTGACCTGGACCGGCTCCAGAGCCAGTGCCTGGCCCTGGCCCTCCTGCCCGAGTGGGAGGAGGGGTTCGCCGACGCGTACGCAGCCCTGGACCCGGCGGGAGAGGGCTTCCTCACCGTGGGACTTGCCCTGCGCCTGCTGGCGGGGACCCGCCGGGGGGATTTGCGCGCCGCCCTGGCGTCCGGGGGGCCTTTGATGCGCTACGCCCTGGAGGAGGCGGAGAGCCCCTCCCGCCTGATGCTGCCCCTGCGCCCGG
>DYBS01000127.1 GCA_019418525.1 Clostridiales bacterium | reverse complement strand
CCGTCATCCTGGCTATGGGCGCCGGCAAGAAGGCCGCTGTTGCCATGGACAAGTACCTCCAGGAGAAGTACGGCAACCAGTAATACGTCAGAAAAAGGACCGCGGAGCAGTATGCTTCGCGGTCCTTTTTTCAGAGGAGGAAAAGAACATGTTGTTGGGTGCCATTCTGGGTGACATCGCGGGCTCGGTGTATGAGCGCGCCCCTGCCCGCACATTGGATGCACCGCTGTTCCCAGCCGGAGCGCGGTACACGGATGACACGATCACCACCGTAGCCGTGGCTTTGGCGCTCCTGGAGAGCCGAGGCGGAACGTCCTTTGAAGTGGTCCTGACCCGGCAGATGCGCCGCTTATGTCGGGCCTGTCCCAATGCCGGATACGGCAAGCGTTTCCGCCAATGGCTCGCGGACCCGGACCCCAAGCCCTATGGCAGTCTGGGCAACGGCTCTGCCATGCGCGCCGCCCCCTGCGGGTGGTATGCCCATTCTCTGGAGGAGGCAGTGGAGCTGGGGCGCCGCTCGGCCAGTGTCACCCACGACCACCCCGACGGACTCCAGGGGGGAGAGGTGGTGGCCGGATGTGTCTATCTGGCCCGGAAAGGCCACTCCAAAACAGAGATCCGCGCTTTTATCGAGCATTACTACCCTATGGAGGATACGCTAGACAGCCTTCGCAGAGGTGGATATTCCTTTGACGTGACCTGCCGGGGGAGTGTGCCCCAAGCTCTCCAGGCCTTTTTGGAGGGGACAAATGTAGAAGAGGCGGTACGTGGCGCCATCTCTCTGGGGGGTGACAGCGACACTCAGGCCTGCATTGCCGGCGGCGTGGCTGAGGCCTTCTACGGCCTACCCCCAGCGCTGGAGACTCAGGTCCGCCAACGCCTGCCCGACGCCTTCCTATATACCATCGACCGCTTTACTGCCGCGTGTCTGCTGTGAGGTCCTGCGCCTCCTCCGCGCTCAGGCCCCGGAATTCCCGCCGCACGAAGAGTACTGACACCACAAAGGCGATAAAGTCGGCGATGGGCCCGGCCAACAGCACACCGAAGATCCCGAAGCGGATCGGGAGGATCAGGATCAGCGGGATGAGGAAGAACACCTGACGGGTAAGGGAGAGTAGCAG
This sequence comes from Clostridiales bacterium, assembly GCA_019418525.1. Taxonomy (GTDB): domain Bacteria; phylum Bacillota; class Clostridia; order Oscillospirales; family Oscillospiraceae; genus Pseudoflavonifractor_A. The sequence continues at coordinate 5,411 of DYBS01000127.1, read as the reverse complement.
CCCCTTCATGGCTTTGCCGATGGCGGTGAAGAAGTTGGAGGAGAGCAGCTGTACGCCGTTGACGATGACCATGAAGAGGAAGGTGCGCATGAACAGAATGGCGAACTCATAGTAGAGTTCATCGCCGTTACCGAAAAGGGAGATGATAGGGCGGGTGCAGAACTGAAAGAGGACAAAGCCCACGGCGGAGACTACGAAGTTCCAGCGGATCGCCAAAAGGTAAGCTTGTTTCACCCGGGTATAGTTCCGGGCCCCGTAATTGAAGCCAATCATGGGCTGCACGCCCTGGGAGATACCCACGATGATGGAGAGCAGGATAGCATTGGTCTTCATCACGATGCCACAGGCGGCCAGAGGGATCTCCTTACCATAAATGGACATGGCTCCGTAGTGGGTCAGGGAGTTGTTGAGGACGATTTGGACCAGGGTGATTGCCAGCTGGTTAACAGAGTTGCTGGTACCCATGGCAATGGTCCGCAGGTTCTCATGTGGATTGAGGCGAAAGCAATTCCGGGTTAGGCGGATATTCTGAAAGTGCCACAGGTAGCGCAGCGCCAGGAAAAAGGACAGGATCTGGCCCAAAATGGTGGCCAGGGCCGCGCCGGCCACTCCCCAGTGAAAGCCGAAGATGAAAATGGGATCCAAGATGGTGTTGGCAACGGCGCCCACCAGCATGCAGACCATGGAGTACCGGGGTCGGCCATCAGCGCGGATCAGGTTACTGATCCCGTTGGTGAGGATGAGAAAGGGCATGCCCAGCAATGTGATCCCGGCATACTGTCGCGCATAGGGCAAAACCTCTGAAGTGGCACCGAACACCCGCAGCAAGGGCATCAGGAAAAGGGTGCCTATCATCAGGTAAATCACGCCGCAAACCGCCATAAGGACGATGCCGTTTCCGGCGATCCGGGCGGCCTCCTCCGGGCAGCGCCTGCCCAGACACAGGGAAAATCGGGAAGCACTGCCGATGCCGATGAGCAGTGCGATGGCCAGGCAGATGGTGGAGAGAGGATAGGAGACATTGGTGGCGGCATTGCCCAGATAACCTACGCCTTGGCCGATAAAGATCTGATCCACGATATTGTAGAGAGAACTGACCAGCATAGCTGTGATGCTGGGTATGGCAAAGCGTCGCAGCAGCACCGGTATCTCTTCAAACCCAAGTGGATTCTCACTCATAAAGAATATCCTCCCATATAAAGGGCCCTCCGATTGGAGGGCTTTATTTCGTCTTTAGTATAATACCGCTCTTCTGGTAATGCAATCTGTTTGCCAGGGAAACCAGGGACTGGGGCGGCATAAACGGGAGCTTATCCCCATAGCATGTAGGGAAACACCGGCTCCGGGGCGGGAAGGGCCCGCACGGCCGAAGGAGGAATTTGAGTGGAAGAGCGCAAGATCTACGAGGATATCGCCCGCCGGACCGAGGGTGACATCTACATCGGCGTGGTTGGGCCGGTACGCACCGGAAAGTCCACCTTCATCAAGCGGTTCATGGAGACCCTGGTCATCCCCAACATCGACAATGTCTACCGCCGGGAGCGGGCTCGGGATGAGCTGCCCCAGAGCGGGGCGGGCCGCACGGTCATGACCGCCGAGCCCAAGTTCGTCCCGGAAGAGGCGGTGGAGGTGACGCTGGAGAGCGGTGCCACCTTTTCGGTGCGTCTCATTGACTGTGTGGGCTACCTGGTGCCAGGGGCGGCGGGGCAGACGGAGGACGATGCCCCCCGAATGGTGACCACGCCCTGGTTCGATAAGCCTATCCCCATGGCGGAGGCCGCTGAGATCGGCACCCGCAAGGTGGTGACCGAACACGCCACTATCGCCATTGTGGTCACGACGGATGGCACGATCACTGAAATCCCGCGGGAAGACTATCTGGAGGCAGAGGAGCGGGTCATCACCGAGCTGAAGGAGCTGGGCAAGCCCTTTCTGGTCCTTCTCAACTCGGCCCAACCCCGCTCCCCGTCCGCCCAGGCGCTGCGGAAACAGCTGGCGGAGCGCTACGACGTGACCTGCCTGGCGGCCAACTGTCTGGAGCTGGAGGAGGCCGATGTCACCCAGATCATCCGCGGTGTCTTGGATGAGTTTCCGGTGAAAGAGCTGGATCTCTATCTGCCCCCCTGGGTGGACGCTCTGGACTGGGACCACCCCATCAAGAGCGGCCTTTACGCCGCCATCCGCGAGGGAGCGGCGGGGATGCACCGCATCCGGGACGTGTCCGGGGCGGTAGCGGCCATCGGCGCCTGTGAAAACGTCAGCAGCGCCCGTATCACCTCCATCAGCCTGGGCACCGGCCTAGCTGCGGCAGAACTGGACCTGCCCCGGGCGCTCTTCTACGACACCCTCTCCCAGCAGTCCGGTTTCTCCATCCGGGATGACGGGGATCTGCTGGAGCTGCTCACGGGACTTGCTGGCGTCAAGCGGGAGTATGACAAGGTCTCCGCCGCCCTGGAGGACGTGAAGAACACCGGCTACGGCATCGTCATCCCCAGCACCGACGAGCTGGTGCTGGAGGAGCCGGAGATCGTGCGGCAGGGGGGACGGTACGGAGTGCGGCTGAAGGCTTCGGCCCCCTCTATTCACATGATCCGGGCCGATATCGAGACCGAGGTAGCTCCCATTGTGGGTAGCGAGAAGCAGAGCGAGGAGATGGTGCGCTATCTCCTCCAGGAGTTTGAGGGGGACACCAAGGCCATTTGGCAGTCCAACATTTTTGGGAAGTCCTTCCACGAGTTGGTCAGTGAGGACCTGAACACCAAGCTGCGCCGCATGCCCGATGACGCCCGCACCAAGCTCCAGGAGACCCTCCAGCGCATCCTAAACGAGGGCTCCGGCGGGCTGATCTGCATTCTGCTTTAAGGGAAAACTCCGTCTCCGGCTGAGCCGGAGACGGAGTTTTTTCAGGATTCACACAGGCGCTCCAGCGCCTCCCGGTCCAGCAGTTCCACCGAGCGGTATCCGGTGCGCAGCCAGCCCTTGCGGACAAAGCGCCCCAGCACCCGGCTCACCGTCACCCGGCTCACCCCCACCGACGCGCCGATATCCTCATGGGTGCAGGGGATCGTACCGTCATCTCCTGGTGTGAGGGAGAGCAGGTGCCGGGCAATGCGCTGGTCGGCCTGGAGGAAGGCCCCATCCACATGTTCGGAGAGAAGGCGCACCCGCTGGGCCAGATTTTCCAACAGGGCGATAGCCAGCTCCGGATGGAGGCGAAAGACCTGCGCCAGCCGGGCGTGGTCCACCTCCACCAGCTCGCATTTTGTCACCGCCACCGCTGAAGACACCCGGGGCTGCTTGTCGAAGAAGGCAGCCTCGCCAATGAGCTCCCCCGCCCGCAGGAGGGTGAGGGTCCGCTCCTCGCCGCTTTCCGCGCTAAGAAAACACTTGACCGTGCCCGAAACGATGTAGTAAAACCGGTCGGCCTGAGTGTCCTGGAGGTAGATGAACTGGCCCGGACCATAGTGCAACACCGGCTGGCCTTCGGCCAACGGGCTCCAGATATCATTCATAGGATTTCTCCTTTCAAAGAGGGCAAGATCCGCTCCCGCAGACCGGGCACGAAGCGGTTGGAAGCAACCAGTTCCATCAATTCCCGGCGGGAAAGCCAGCGGTACTCTGCGGTCTCCCCGGCCTGGAGACGCACATCATCTTTGGGCAAAGCCGTTACGCAGAGAAAGCCTGCATAGAGGGCGTGTTTTTGCTCACTGCAGACGCGGTAGAGAGGGGCAAGCACATCAGCCTTGATCCCGGTTTCCTCCTGTAACTCTCGCAGGGCACCCTGCAAAAAAGTCTCTCCCTTGCACACACTGCCTCCTGCGCCGGTCTGCCACAGCCCCGGAGCGTGGGGGATTTCCTCACAGCGGCGGGTGACCAAAAAGGTGCCGTCCGTATGGCGTACCGCCACCTCCGCCACAGCGTGGTAGAGCCCCTCTGGAATAATCTGTCCCCGCACCAGGTCCACCCCGGTCTGATTCCACTGTCCGTCGTATCCGTCCCACAGCTCCATGATTCTCCCCCTTTCGTCGCTGCGTTTTCAGCATTGTATCACAGTTTACATTCTTTTGGCAAGTGTTCTGTCATAATAAAAGCTACCACAACAGCACATGAACACGAGGAGGAATATCACGATGGGAATGACCATGACCCAGAAGATCCTGGCCCGCTGCGCCGGCAAAGACCGGGTAGAGGTGGGCGAGCTCATCGAGGGCAAGCTGGACCTGGTGCTGGGCAACGACATCACCACCCCGGTGGCCATCACCGAGTTTAACAAGGCTGGACTGACCCAGGTGTTCGACAAGGACAAGATCGCCATTGTTCTGGACCACTCCACCCCCTGTAAGGATATCAAGTCCGCGCAGCTCTGCGCCCAGGCGCGGGAGTTTGCCCAGCGGTTCGACATCACCCACTTCTATGATGTGGGTTGCATGGGCGTGGAGCACGCCCTCCTGCCCGAAAAGGGCCTGACCGCCCCCGGTGAGGTCATCATCGGCGCTGACTCCCACACCTGTACGTACGGCGCGCTGGGCGCCTTCTCCACCGGCGTGGGTTCCACCGACATGGCCGCCGGCATGGCCACGGGCCTGGCCTGGTTCAAGGTCCCCGCCGCCATCAAGGTCACCCTCACCGGCAAGCTGGCCCCCTTCGTCAGCGGTAAGGACATCGTGCTCCACCTCATCGGCACCATCGGCGTGGACGGCGCGCTGTACCAGTCCCTGGAGTTTGCCGGGGATGGCGTGGCGCAGCTTACCATGGACGACCGCTTCACCATCTCCAACATGGCCATTGAGGCCGGCGCCAAGAACGGTATCTTTCCGGTGGACGACGTGACCCGTGCCTACCTCGACGGCCGGGTGGACCGCCCCTGGCAGGCCGTGGAGCCCGACCCCGACGCCGAGTATACCCGTGAGGTGGTCATTGACCTGAGCACCCTCCGGCCCACCGTGGCTCTGCCCCACCTGCCCTCCAATACCCGCACCGTGGACCAGGTGGCCGGCACTCCCATCCAGCAGGTAGTGATTGGCTCCTGCACCAACGGACGCCTGAAGGACCTGCAGGAGGCCGCCGCCATCCTCAAGGGCCGCAAGGTGGCCAAGGGCGTGCGCTGCATCGTGCTGCCCGCCACCCAGCAGATTATGCTGGATGCCATGGCCCAGGGTCTGGTGCAGATCTTCATCGAGGCCGGCTGTGCCGTCTCCACCCCCACCTGCGGCCCCTGCCTGGGCGGACATATGGGTGTGCTCTCCAATGGGGAGCGGGCCATCTCCACCACCAACCGCAACTTCGTGGGCCGCATGGGTCCCACCGATTCCGAGATCATCCTGGCCAGCCCCGCCGTGGCCGCGGCTTCCGCCGTCACCGGCGTGGTCACCGACCCGGCCAGCCTGTAATGGAAAGGAGCACGCTTCGAC
>DYBS01000126.1 GCA_019418525.1 Clostridiales bacterium | reverse complement strand
TCCCCTGCCTGGTCATCATCATGCTCATCGCCGCCTTTTTGCAAAACTTCGCGGAACTCCCCATCGTCATCCACGCCTTCAACGGCGTGCGGGCCTGCGTGTGCGCCCTGATTCTCTCCAGCGTGCTCAAGCTCCTGAAGGGCGCTGTGGTGGACAAGGCCACCCTGGTCATCTACGTCCTCGTACTGGCCCTGGCGGGCACTGGTACCTTCGTGACCTTTGAGGGGCGTATCCCCGGCGGCGGCGTGCTGGATTACCTGCTCTCACCCGTGGTGCTGGTGGTCCTCGCCGGCGCGGCGGGGCTGTGCATCCGCGCGGCGAAAGGGGGGAAGGCAGGATGATCTATGTACAGCTCTTCTATGAGTTCTTCAAGGCCGGCCTTTTCTCGGTGGGCGGCGGCCTTGCCACCATTCCCTTCCTCACCGACATCGGCAACCGCACCGGCTGGTTCACCTCGGGGGATTTGGCCAATATGATCGCCGTGTCCGAATCCACCCCCGGCGCCATGGGGATCAACATGGCCACCTATGTGGGCTACCATGTGGGAGGCATCCCCGGCGGCGTCATCGCTACGCTGGGGCTGGTGTGCCCCTCCATCATCGTCATTCTCATCATCGCCCGCTTTCTCCAGCGCTTCCGCCAGAGCAAGAAGGTGGATGCGGTCTTTTACGGCCTGCGCCCCGCCTCGGTCGCGCTCATTACCTCAGCACTGCTGGAGGTAGTCTCCATCGCCCTGATGTTCCATCAGAGCAGCGTGGAGGCCGCGCCGGGCCAGTATGTGCTCAAGACTGAACTCTTCTACTGGCCGGCCATTCTGCTGGCGGTGGTGGTGTTTCTGGCCATGCGGGAAAAGCACTTAAAAAAACTCCACCCCGTCGTATTTATCGCCATATCGGCGGTGGTGGGCATCGTGTTCCAGCTCTGAATTTTATAGATACTGCCGCCCTTCCGCTTGTGCGGGAGGACGGCGGTATGCTATACTGGGGAAAACAGAGGAAGGGGCTCGGATCTTATGGATACCATGGTCATCGGCATCGCAGGCGGGACCGGCTCGGGCAAGACCACGCTGACCCGGCGGCTGAAGGAGCGCTTCGGGGACAACGTCAGCGTCCTGTACCACGACAACTACTACAAGCAGCACGACGACATGCCCTACGAGGAGCGCTGTAAGCTCAACTACGACCACCCGGACGCCTTTGATACCGATTTGATGATTCGGGACCTGGAGGCCCTGCGGCGGGGGGAGACGATCTACTGTCCGGTCTACGACTACACCATCCACAACCGGGGGACGGAGCGGCTGGAGGTCCGCCCCACCAAGGTGATCCTGGTGGAGGGCATCCTCATCTTTGAGAACAAAGCCCTGCGGGACCTGATGGATATCAAGATCTTCGTGGATACCGACGCGGATGTGCGCATTCTGCGGCGCATCCTGCGGGACGTGAAGGAGCGGGGGCGCTCTCTGGACTCGGTGGTGAACCAGTACCTCACCACAGTGAAACCCATGCACGAGCAGTTTGTGGAGCCCTCCAAGCGCTGTGCCGATATCATCGTCCTGGAGGGCGGGCACAATCTGGTGGCGCTTGACATGATCATGGAGCGCATCCGCAGCCACATCGGGGAAGTATAACCGGGAATCTGGGATAAACTAAGAGGCGTCCACCATCTGGCGGACGCCTCTTCTGTGTTTTGGGAACGGCTCAGCGGATCTGGCCGGTGCCATAGATGATGTACTTGCTGCTGGTCAGCTCCTCCAGTCCCATGGGGCCCCGGGCGTGCATCTTCTGGGTGGAGATGCCGATCTCGGCTCCCAGGCCGAACTCTCCGCCGTCGGTGAAGCGGGTGGAGGCGTTCACGTAAACCGCCGCCGCGTCTACCTCGTTGAGAAAGCGCTGGGCAGTGAAGTAGTTGTTGGTGACGATGGCTTCGGAGTGGCCGGAGCTGTGCTTGGCGATGAAGTCGATGGCCTCATCGGGGCCGGAGACGACCTTACAGGCCAAAATGTAGTCCAGAAATTCGGTATCCCAGTCCTCGGGGGAGGCGGGCTTCACCCAGTCGCCCAGGATGGCCCGGGTCTCGGGGCAGCCACGCAGCTCCACGTTCTTGGTTTTTAAGAGCTCCCAGGCCATGGGCAGAAAGTCGGCGGCTACCGCCCGGTCCACCAGCACGCACTCGGCGGCGTTGCACACCGACGGGCGGGAGCACTTGGCGTTGAAGAGGATGCGCCCGGCCATATCCAGGTCGGCCTCCCCATCCACATAGATGTGGCAGATGCCCACGCCGGTCTGGATGACGGGGACCCGGGCATTCTCCACCACCGAGCGGATGAGCCCGCCGCCGCCCCGGGGGATGAGCACATCCAGATACTCCGTCAGGTTCATCAGGGCCGTGGCGCTCTCTCGGCTGGTATCGTGGACCAGAGCGATGCAATCTCGGGGGAGGCCGGCCTCCTCCAGGGCATCTCGCATGATGGCCACCATGGCGCAGCTGGAGCGGAAGGCCTCCTTGCCACCCCGGAGGATCACCGCGTTGCCTGACTTGAGACACAGCGCGGCGGCGTCCACGGTGACGTTGGGCCGGGCTTCGTAGATAATGCCGATGACACCCAGGGGGACCCGGCGTTTGCCGATGGTCATGCCGTTGGCGTGGTTGAACATGCGGGTGACCTGCCCGATGGGGTCGGGGAGCGCCTTTACCTGGCGGACACCGTCCACGATACCGGCCATGCGCCCCTCATCCAGGGCCAGACGGTCCAGCATGGCGGGGCGGAGCCCGGCGGCGCGGGCGGCGGAGAGGTCCTCAGCGTTGGCGGAGAGGACCTCCTGTTTCCGGCGCTCCAGTGCGGAGGCGATGGCCTCCAGGGCCGCGTTCTTGCGGGCCGAGCCCGCTACGGCCAGGACGCGCTCGGCGGCCTTGGCGGCCAAGCCCTGAGTTTCCAGCTGTGTCATACTGCTTCACTCCTTTTCAATTGCGGATGGGCCGGGTGCCATGACCCGGTCAGTGTTTGATGGAAAAGCGGGTACCAATGTTTTTGCCTGCCACAATGTCGTAGAGATCCTCCATGCGAGCTCCATTGGAGATAACCATATCGAAGCCGGCATCCAGGGCCAGCTGGGCGGCGTTGAGCTTGGTGGCCATGCCGCCGGTACCGCGCCAGGTGCCCGCGCCGCCGGCCATGGCCCGGAGCTCCGGGGTGATGGCCGAGACATGGTGGATGAGTTTGGCGTCGGGGTGGGTGCGGGGGTCGGCGTCGTAGAGACCGTCGATATCGCTGAGCAGCACCAGCAGGTCGGCCCCGCACAGCCGGGCCACGATGGCGGACAGGGTGTCGTTGTCGCCCAGGACTTTGCAGTGGCCGGTCTCGATCTCGGCGGAGGACACCGAGTCGTTCTCGTTCACCACCGGGATGACCCCCAGCTCCAGCAGTGCGGAGAAGGTGCTGGACAGGTGAGCAGAGCGCACCGGGTCCTCCACGTCGTCACCGGTGAGGAGGATCTGGGCCACGGTGCGGTTGTACTCAGAGAAAAGCTTGTCATAGATGTGCATGATCATACACTGACCCACAGCGGCGGTGGCCTGCTTCATACGCAGCTCGGTGGGGCGCTCCTTCAGGCGCAGCTTCTTGGTACCCACGCCGATGGCGCCGGAGGAGACCAGGATGATCTCGTGGCCCATCCCCTTCAGATCAGCCAAGGTCCGGGTAAGGCGTTCCATGTTCTGTAAATTCATGCTGCCGCTGGAACGGGTGAGGGTGGAGGTGCCCACCTTCACAACGATGCGCTGCGGCTTCGTTTCTGCGTTCAAATTCTTCACGCTCCCGCTCCGGCCCTCTCCTTTGGAAGGCCGGGTCTTGAGATGGGAAAAGTATAGCATAGAAACCCAATTGAATAAAGACTAAACTTTGCAGTTGAGAGGAAAAGGCAGAAATATGGGGTCGAAGTTGAAATTTTTGTACGCTTTTCGCGGGAGTTGTTATTGAAATTCCGGCTAAATTGGAGTACAATATGCTCCGTCAATGGGACGGAACTGCAGATAGATGAGGTGGTCATGTGCTGAATATCGTACTGGTGGAGCCTGAGATCCCCATGAATACAGGCAACATCGCCCGGACCTGCGCGGCCACGCGCAGTCGGCTGCACCTCATCAAACCTCTGGGCTTCGACATCAGCGACAAGGCGGTCAAGCGAGCCGGACTGGATTACTGGCATATGGTGGATCTCCATGTGTATGAGAACATGGAAGATTTCTTCGCGCGCACCGGCGCCACGGATCTGTGGCTCGCCACCGCCAAAGCCCCGCGCCCCTATACGGAGGCGGAGTTTCGCCCGGACTGCTGGTTGCTCTTCGGGAAGGAGACCGCCGGTCTGCCCGAGTCTCTGCGCTCGGCGTTTCCCGAGCGGTGCATCCGTATCCCCATTCGGGAGGGGGCACGCTGTCTGAACCTGGCCAACTCGGTGGCTGTGCTGGCCTTCGAGGCGCTGCGCCAGTGGAATTTCCCCGGGCTGGACCTATCCGGCGCGGAGGAGTGACAGCTTCGTCCCATTCTTCTCCGAACTTCCAGTTAGCGGAATCTGAAAGGAGTCAATTGACATGAACTACAATAAGAAGACCGTCAAGGACATCGACGTTAAGGGCAAGAAGGTCCTGCTGCGCTGCGACTTCAACGTGCCCATGGCCAAGGACGGCAGCGGCGTCATCACCGACGACAAGCGCATCCGCGCCGCCCTGCCCACCATCCAGTACCTGCTGGAGCAGAATGCCGCCGTCATCGCCTGCTCCCACATGGGCAAGCCCGTCGCCACCTTCGACTCTTATGTGAAGAAGCAGGCTGAGAAGGGCAAGGACCCCGCCTCCATCACCGAGGAGCAGTGGAAGAAGTCCCTGGCTCAGCTGTCCCTGAAGCCCGTGGCCAAGCGCCTGAGCGAGCTGCTGGGCAAGGAGGTCATCATGGCCGACGATGTGGTGGGTCCCGACGCCATGGCCAAGGCCGCCGCGCTGAAGCCCGGCCAGATCCTGCTGCTGGAGAACACCCGCTTCGAGAAGGGCGAGACCAAGAACGATCCCGAGCTGGCCAAGAAGATGGCTTCCATGGCTGAGATCTATGTGTCCGACGCCTTCGGCGCCGTGCACCGCGCCCACGCCTCCACCGCCGGCGTGGCCGAGTACCTGCCCGCCGTCAGCGGCTTCCTGATCCAGAAGGAGCTGGAGATCATCGGCGGCGCTCTGGCCAATCCCAAGCGTCCCCTGGTGGCCATCCTGGGCGGCAGCAAGGTCTCCTCCAAGATCGGCGTCATCAATAACCTCCTGGAGATCGCCGACACCATCATCATCGGCGGCGGTATGGCCTACACCTTCTCCGCCGCTCAGGGCGGCAAGGTGGGCGACAGCCTGCTGGAGGCCGACTGGGAGGGGTACGCCAACGACATGGTGAAGAAGGCCGCTGAGAAGGGCGTCAAGCTCCTGCTGCCCGTGGACACCGTGGTGGCCAACGCCTTTGCCGCCGACGCCGAGAGCAAGGTGGTCAAGAACGGCGAGATCCCCGACGGCTGGCAGGGCCTGGACATCGGGCCTGAGACCGTGAAGCTGTACTGCGACGCCGTGAAGGGCGCCGGCACCGTCATCTGGAATGGCCCCATGGGCGTGTTTGAGTTCCCTGCCTTTGCCAAGGGCACCGAGGCTGTGGCCAAGGCTCTGAGCGAGACCAGCGCCATCACCATCATTGGCGGCGGTGACTCCGCGGCCGCCGTGCAGCAGCTGGGCTATGCCGACAAGATGACCCATATCTCCACCGGCGGCGGCGCCTCCCTGGAGTTCATGGAGGGCAAGGAGCTGCCCGGCGTGGCCTGCCTGCTGGACGCCTAAGAGGCGCAGAGCGCCCGCAGCACCGTGGACACCGTCCAGGCAATGGACAAAATGCGCGCGACCTGCCAAATCCGGTCGGACGGCGGGCGGTTTGAACCGTTTTCAGACCTGATTTTACGAAAAGCGCGGAGAAATTGCGGGAAAACGCTTGACAATCCAAGCGGATAACGTAAAATAATTGAATTGGGCCGGAAGTGTGCATACCTCCGGCCCAATTCGTGAAACTGTTTGACCGTGCCGCTGCAATACTGCACGAAGAACCATGAGGAGGCAAATTATCCAATGAACAGAAGATACCGTAAGACGATCATCGCCGGCAACTGGAAGATGAACAAGACCCTGTCTGAGACCCGCGCCTTCGCTGAGGAGCTCAAGCCCCTGCTGGGCAAGCCCAAGTGGTGCGAAGTGGTGCTGTGTGTGCCTTATGTGAACATTCCGGCTGCTGTGCGCCTGTTCAAGGAGTGCCGCGTGGCTATCGGTGCGGAGAACGTGCATTACGAGTCTCACGGCGCCTACACCGGCGAGGTTTCCGCCGAGATGCTCAAGGAGCTGGGCGTGAAGTACGTCATCATCGGCCACTCCGAGCGCCGTACCTACTACAACGAGACCGACTTCACCGTCAACAAGAAGGTCCACGCCGCCCTGGAGGCCGGTCTGTACCCCATCGTCTGCGTGGGCGAGAGCCTGGAGCAGCGGGAGCTGGGCGTCA
>DYBS01000125.1:6016-6575 GCA_019418525.1 Clostridiales bacterium | reverse complement strand
CTGCTGCTCCCCTCGCTGGAAGTGGTGCCCATGCAGCTGTTCGCCTACTATGTGGCGCTGATGCACGGCTGCGACATCGACAAGCCGCGCAACCTGGCCAAATCCGTGACGGTGGAGTAAAGTATCTCTGTCCGTGGATTTATGCAAGAAGCGCGCCCGCCGCCTCCGCTTGCCGGGGGCAGGAGGGCGCGCCCCTGTTTCGACCAAAGAAAGGATGGAATCATTGAACAAGAGACCGATCGCCCTGGCAGCGGCCCTGACACTGACGGCCGGCCTGACCGCCTGCAACAGCCAGACCCCCGCGCCCAGCGACAACCAGCCTCAGACTACCTCGGACGCGCCCGTTGTGGTGAGCTACGGGATCTCCAACCCCTGGGACTCCCTGATGCCCTACAACAGCGCCTCGGGCAGCAACTACTCCCGCATGATCTATGACAAGATCTACGACCGCCTGGCCTACGTCCACGCCGACGGCACCCTCAGCCCCCGGGCGGCCAAGTCCTGGGAGAGCGCTGATGACGGGCTTTCGGTGCGCTTTTTCCTGGATGAGAAGGCGGCC
>DYBS01000125.1:525-6006 GCA_019418525.1 Clostridiales bacterium | reverse complement strand
GAACCCCGGTGACCGCTCCGCACTGGGTGGATACCATCCTGCGCATGACCGACCCGGCGTGTCCCACCCTGGGCCGCTCGGCCTTCTCGGTGCTCTCCGGCACGGACGCCAGCGGCGCGGCCGTGGCGGGGGAGACGGTGGGTGTGGAGGCGGAGGACGACTACACACTGAAGCTCACCTTCAAGACCCCCACTACCCCCGAGGACTTTCTGCTGGACCGCAACCGGGAGTACTATGTGCTGCCCACCCACCTCATGGAGGACGTGGCCCCGGCGGACACCATGACCATGGACCTGTGGTCGGCCCCCATCGGCTCCGGCCCGTGTAAGTTCCAGTCGGAGGTGATGGGCTCCTCTATGGTCCTCACTGCCAACGAGAACTACCAGCTGGGTGCGCCCGGCTTTGACGAGCTGGACATTACGGTGATGGACAAGAACAGCCTCCTCACCGCTCTCATTGCCGGGGATCTGGACTACTACGCCATCGGTGGCAGCGTCTCGGCCAACGACCAGCCCACGGCGGAAAATGCCGGGTTCCAGGTGCTGGAGGGCACGGTGCCCAACACCTTCTTCGAGCTGATGCTGAATAACGAGTCCATCGACGACGCCCGCATCCGTCGGGCCATCGAGCTCGCCCTGGACAAGGAACTGCTGTGCGAGCAGTCCACCCAGGGCCACGGCACGGTGACCGGTACGTCGGTGCTGCCCACCTGCGCCAGCTACGCCGGGGACTATAACGTGGAGTACAATGTGGACGCCGCTAAGGAGCTTCTGGCCGAGGCGGGGTACGACGGCACCACGTACAGCCTGGCCTGTACCTCCAACCGCCAGGGCCTGGCTGCCCTCATGCAGCAGCAGCTGGAGGAGGCGGGCTTCTCCGTCCAGGTGGAGACGGTGGACTCCACCACCATGTTCGCCGGCATGGCCGACGGTACCTACGACATGGGCATCGCCAGCCATACCCCCAACGCGCTGCCCCTGTGGTTCACCGAGAGCCGCTTCAACGCGGAAAACAACATCTTCCGTGTGCCGGACACCGCGCCCTATGAGGAGCGCATCGCCGCGGTGAAGAACGAGACCGACCCGGACAAGCGCACCGCCGCTCTGGCGGAGCTGGAGGACTACCTGGCCCAGGAGCGGCCCTTCATCCCCCTGTGGTTCGGCACCGCCCTCCACGTCCAGTCCAACACCGTCTCCGGCATCGACTACCCCTCCGCCAGCTTCTCCAACGAGAACGTGTGGGAGTGGGTCAAGGAATAACGCACGCGGCGCGGAAAAGCGCCATATGAAAACAGACCTCCGTAGGGCGGTTGCGAGCGGCCCATGCTCCCCCGGGTGACCGGGGAGCCGGAAGTGCAGGAGGAAACCGATTTTGATTCGTTATGTTCGCAGGCGGCTTATGACCGTCATCCCCGTTTTTTTCGGCATTACCCTTTTAGTATTCATTTTTCTCAGCATCGCCCCCGGCACCATCGCCGACCTGATGGGAGAGGGGGGCAACGCCATCTCCTCCGATCAGGCCGCGCTGGAGGAGCGCCTGGGCCTCAATGACCCGCTGCCGGTGCGGTATATCAACTGGCTGGGGGATCTCTTTCACGGGGACCTGGGGCTCTCGTGGCAGACCGGCCGCCCGGTGGCCGAGAGCATCGCCCAGCGGGTGGGGCCCTCCCTGATCCTCACCGGCACCGGAGTGGCGCTGGCCATCCTGCTGGCCATCCCCCTGGGGACACTGGCCGCGTGGAAGCCCCGCTCGATCTGGAACAAGCTGGCCTCTATTTGCTCCATGGTGAGCTTCGGCGTGCCTGGGTTCCTCCTCAGTTTGGTGCTGGTCTACATCTTTTCCCTCACGCTGGGCCTGCTGCCCGCGTCGAGAATGTACACCACCGGCTCCAACGGGAGCCTGGGGGATCTTCTCTACCATCTGGCCCTCCCGGCGGCGGTGATCTGCATCAGCAACCTGGGTGAGCTGGTGAAGCAGACCCGGGCGGCCTGCCTGGAGACCATCGGTGAGGACTACATCCGCACCGCCTGGGCCAAGGGCCTCAAAGGGCGGGTCGTGCTGGTCCGCCATGTGTTCCGCGGGTCTCTCACCCCCATTCTCACCACCGTGCTCACCCACATCCCCCACATCATCGGCGGCTCGGTGGTGGTGGAGCGGCTCTTCGGATGGCCGGGGATGGGGAGCCTCATGTTCACCGCCATCCTCAGCCGGGACTACGCCATGGTCATGGGGGTGACGGTGGTCATCGCGCTGACCGTGTTCTCCACTAATCTGCTCCTGGACCTGGTCTACGGCCTGGTGGACCCCCGGGTGCGGCAGGGGAGGGGCGGCGTATGAGCGCGAAAAAGGTACGGGGCTCCGGCCCCTGGCAGCGGTTCCGCCGGGACCGCTGGGCCATGGTGGGCCTGGGCATCCTGATCGCAGAGGTACTGCTGGTCCTGCTGCTGCCCCCGCTGATGGGTCTGGAGCCCAACGCCACCGACCGCGCCGCCGGGTTCTGGGCGCCGCCCTCCTGGGAGCACTGGCTGGGCACCGACGATGTGGGCAGGGACGTGTTCGCCCGCCTCGTCTACGGCGGGCGTATCTCTCTGCTGGTGGGCTTTTCCGCCGCCGCCATCAGTGTGGCGGTGGGGGTCCCCCTGGGCCTGCTGGCGGGCTACCGCCGGGGCGCCTGCGAATTCTGGATCATGCGTCTGGCCGACGTGTTCCAGTCCTTTCCCACCACCGTGCTGGTGCTGTGTCTGGTGGCGCTGGTGGGCGCTTCGGTGTGGAACATCGTGGTGGTGATCGGCCTTTTGGGCTGGACCTCCATCGCCCGGCTGGTGTATGGGAATACCCTCTCGGTGCGGGAACAGGAGTACATCCTGGCGGTGCGGGCCCTGGGCGGCAGTACCGCCACCATCCTGCGGCGCAACGTCCTGCCCAACGCCGTCTCGCCGGTGTGGGCGGCGCTGGCCCAGCGGGTGGGACGGGCCATCCTGTCCGAGTCCAGCCTGAGCTTTCTGGGCGTGGGCATCCGCACTCCCCAGGCCTCCTGGGGCAACATCGTGCAGTATGCCACCAACGTCACCGTCTTTGCCGAGCGACCCTGGATCTGGGTGCCCCCCAGCATCTGCATCGTGGTGACGGTGTTCGCCCTCCAGTTCGTGGGGGACGGGCTGCGGGACGCCATGGACCCCAAATATGTCTCCTCCACCGGCGTGGAAGAGAGCCCGGTGTTCTGCCGGGAGACGCCGGAGGAGCTGCTGTCCGTTCTGGAAGAAGACGCGGAAGCATAAAAAAGGCCTGACACCTTGGGTGTCAGGCCTTTTTTTCCTGTGATTCCTGTGAGCCGGTGAGCCGCTCCAGCAGCGAGAGCGCCTGGCTGCGCCCCTCCTCGGAGATGGAGTAGTGCATCCACTTGCCCTCCTTGCGTCCGGTGACTAGGCCGGAGTCGCACAGCACCTTCATGTGGTGGGAGAGGGTGGGTTGGCTGATCTCCAGCTGTTCCAGCAGCGCACAGGCGCAGACCTCCCCGGTCTGAAGCAGCTCCAGAATGCGCACCCGGTTGGGGTCACACAGGGCTTTAAAGACGCGGGCGGCCTGAGTATAAGACGATTCCACCTGCAGACCTCCTTCCTTCGGCATATAAAATTAGTATACCGGAGGATCGGAGAGGTGTCAATCTGATTTTCCCTCTGGAAATTTCACGGAAACCCTTTCAATTTTCGTAGAACTGTGGTAATATGAGTGGTAAAATTGCGGTCCCTGGGACCGCAGAACAAGCTGAGGAGTGAGCGTTCGTGAAAGTAAGTCAACTGCTGGGCAAGCGCTTCAAGGAGAAGCCTGCCGGCTGCGAGTTTGACAGCCATATCCTGATGATCCGGGGCGGCTATATCAAGCAGGTCTCCAGCGGAATCTTTTCCCTCTATCCCCCCATGCGCCGGGTGACCCGGAAGATCGAGAACATCATCCGGGAGGAGATGGACCGCATCGACGGCCAGGAGGTGCTCTTCCCGGTGGTAATGCCCGCCACTCTGTGGCAGGAGTCCGGCCGGTATGACAGCATCGGCAGCGAGATGGTCCGCTTCACCGACCGCAGCGGCGCCCCCAACGTGCTGGGCATGACCCACGAGGAGGCCTCGGTGCAGCTGACCCGGGACGCGGCCACCAGCTATCAGAACTACCCCTTCATGATCTATCAGATCCAGACCAAGTTCCGGGACGAGCCCCGCTGCCGCGGCGGCCTCATCCGGGTGCGGGAGTTCACCATGAAGGACGGATACTCCTTCCACACCAGCCAGGAGGACCTGGAGCAGTACTATGAGCGCTGCCTGGAGGCCTATCACCGCATCTTCGCCCGGGTGGGCGTGCCCGAGGTGGTGGCGGTCAAGTCCGACTCCGGCATGATGGGCGGCAGCGTCTCCCACGAGTTCATGCTCCTCACCGGCATCGGCGAGGACACCATCGTGCTGTGCGACTCCTGTGGCTACCGGGCCAACATGGAGGCCGCCGAGTGCATCGTCACCAACGAGACCGTGGAGGAGCGCCCCCTGGAGAAGGTGGCCACCCCCGGCGTCAAGACCATCGACGACCTGTGCCAGTTCGCCCACATCACCGCCCAGCAGACTGCCAAGGCGGTGGTCTACCAGCGTAATTCGGACGACGCCTATGTGATCGCCTTCGTCCGCGGCGACCTGGAGGTCAACGAGACCAAGCTGCGCAACTACCTGGGCTTTGAGATCCACCCCGCTCTGGACATCGACCCTGAGAGCGGCATCTGCCCGGGCTCCATCGGGCCTCTGGGCCTGCCTGAGGGCGTCATCGTGGTGTTCGACCGCTCTCTGGACGGGTGCAACATGCTCTACTGCGGTGCCAACGAGGACGGCTACCACTTCGGCGGCATGTCCATGAAGCGGGACCTGCCCGACGCCAAGCTGGTGGACATCGCCAAGGCCCTGGAGGGCGGCATCTGCCCCGTCTGCGGCAAGCCCCACCTGCGCATCAGCCGCGGCGTGGAAGTGGGCAACATCTTCCAGCTGGGCACCAAGTACACCAAGTCCATGAACATGACCTACCTGGACGAGAACGGCGAGCGCCAGTACCCCATCATGGGCTGCTACGGCATCGGCGTGGGCCGTCTGGCCGCCTCGGTGTGCGAGGCCCATCACGATGACTACGGCCCCCTGTGGCCCATGTCCATCGCCCCCTGGCAGGTGCAGGTCTGCGCCCTGAATCCCAACAAGGGCGACGTGCAGGAGAAGGGCGACGCCCTCTACCAGCAGCTGCAGGACGCCGGTGTGGAGGTCCTGTACGACGACCGCACCGTGGGTGCCGGCTTCATGTTCTCCGACGCCGACCTGCTGGGCTGCCCCCTGCGCCTGGTGGTGAGCCCCAAGACCTGCGGTCGCGGCGTGGTGGAGTTCACCTCCCGGGACAAGGCCATCAAGATGGATCTGCCCATGGGAGAGAATAACGACTTCTCCGCCGTGGTTGCGGCGG
>DYBS01000125.1:0-515 GCA_019418525.1 Clostridiales bacterium | reverse complement strand
CTCAACGGCTAATCAAACACCCGACACGGGAGCGGCTTTGGACACAAGGCCGCTCCCGCTTTTTTGGAAAGGCGGTGTTATGGATGACACGTCAAGGCGGCATTCTGCTCCCCCTGACCGCTCTGCCTAGCCCCTGGGGCGTGGGCACGCTGGGGCGGGAGGCGGAGCGTTTTCTGGACTTTCTCCAGGCGGCGGGCCAGTCCTGCTGGCAGATCCTCCCCATCGGGCCTACCGGCTTCGGGGATTCGCCCTACCAGTCCTTTTCCTCCTTCGCGGGGAACCCCTACCTCATCGACCTGGACCTTCTGGCAGAGGAGGGGCTGCTGGAACGGGGAGAGTACGCCCACCTGGACTGGGGGAGCGATCCGGGCCGGGTGGACTACGGCGCCCTGTACCGCCTGCGGCTGCCGGTGCTGCGGCGGGCCTGCGAGCGGCTTCTGAGCGAGCCGCCGGAGGATTATCCCGAGTTCTGCCGGGAAAACGCCTTCTGGCTGGAGGACTACACTCTCTTCATG
>DYBS01000124.1 GCA_019418525.1 Clostridiales bacterium | reverse complement strand
TACTCGTGCTCTCCCTGGCCGCGGCGGTGCTCCTGGGGTGGCGGGGGGCGTCCCTGCCCTTCCGTCAGGGGATCGCCACCCTCCCCGTGGGGGAGACCGTGTACGGCATCGACCAGGGGGAGGACCAGTTCCGCTTCTTCCAGACCGATGAGAGCGGGGCTCTTTTAAAGGAGATCCGCCGGGACGTGCGCAGCGGCACGGCCTACCGCTCCTATGACTGCCTGGTTCGGGACGGGGAGGCGGTCTATGTGCTGGAGCGGGAGGCGGACATCGTCAGCGACCGCATCCTCTCGGAGACCGTGTACCTCTGCGACTTCGCCAAGGGCCGGCTGGAGCCGGTGTGGACGCTGCCGGTGGAGGACGACTCCCAGGATAACAACTTTGCCATCCAGGTGCGGGACGGGGTGCTCTATTGCTTCCGCACGGATTATACCGGAAAGACTGCCACGGCCCGGCTCTACAAGGCTGTGGAGGGCAGTGATTTCGTGGAGGCGGCGGTCTTTGAGACCGACATCGGCGTGGGCTTCACCGACTTCTACGCCGCCGCGTCGGGAAAGGTGGCCTTCAGCACCCCGGCGGGGGAGGTGTACGTGCTCACCCCCGGTGAGGAGCCTGAGCGCTGCTTCCCCGTCGCGGAGGGGGAGGCGCTGCTCCTCTTCGCCAACGACGGGGAGGACGGGCTGTACGCGGCCTCCTCCAACGGGCGGGTGTACCGGATGGACCTGTCGGACACCGGCCGCCCGGTCTTTCAGTACGAGCGCTCGGAGCGGGGCATCCCCGACCGGGGGATCAGCGCCGTGGCCTTTGACGAGGACGGAAGCTGCACCGCCGCCGTGTCAGACGGCACGGCCCTGGGCCTGTTCCGGGAGGGCGGCGCGGTGACGGTGGACCGGCTCAGCGCCCCAGTGGGGCACATCGCCCTGCGCGTGCTGCTGGGGTTCCTGGGCGTGTGGGCGCTGGCGGCGGTGGTGTATCTGCTGGCCCGGGCCTTCCTGGTGCTCACCCGGGGCAAGGTGCCTATTGTCACCAAGCTCCTGTGCGCCTTCCTGCCTATCCTCATCGTCAGTCTGGTGGGGATGAACCTGCTCGTCAACGCCATCTTCCAGCGGGAGCTGGTGGACGGGCAGTATGAGCGGCTCTATCTCCTCACCAGCCAGCAGACCGCCACCCTGAACGCCAGCTATATTGAGGATGTGGACCCGGCGGAGGCGTTCGATAACGTCTACTTTTACGAGATCCGCGCGGCCCTCAACGTGCTGCCCCACCAGGGGGAGCTGCGCACGGCCTCAGGCGATGTGCAGGAGGTGTACACCTCCAATTACTTCTGGCTCTACAAGCTGGAGGACGAGCAGCTGGTTTCCCTCATCTGTGAGCAGGACTATGTGGGTGTGCCGGTGGAGGCCCGGTACAGTGCCTCCGTGGCGGAGGAGTTCTACCAGGCCGCCGAGACCGGAGAGAGCATCCGCACCTCCTTCCGGGACAGCCTGGGGGAGTGGACGGTGCTCCTCACCCCGGTGACCGATGAGGACGGGACTGTGGTGGCCGTCATCGAGACCGGCGACACCCGGCAGTCCCTGGATTACGCCGTGGAGCAGGGCGCCCGCACCCTGACGCTGGTGAACCTGTCGGTGCTGGCCGTGCTGGCGGTGCTGCTGTCGGCGGTGATCGCCTATTCTCTCCACCCCCTGGGGGTGCTCAAGCGCCGGGTGGACGAGCTCCGGGACGGCAGCCTGGGGGTCCAGGCGCCGGAGCACGGCCGGGACGAAGTGGCCGAGATCACCCGGGCTTTCAACGACATGAGCCGCAGCGTGGCCTTCCGGGACAAGGAGATCCGCCTGACCAGCGACGGCTATTCCCGCTTTGTACCCGCCCGGGTGTTCGATCTGCTGGAGAAGTCCAGCGTCATCGACGTGCGCCTGGAGGATCAGACCAGCGTGGAGGCCACGGTGCTCAACTGTTCGGCAGGTGCCTTTGACGACATCGCCCGGAGCCTGCGTTCCAAGGAGATGTTCCGCCTCATCAACCAGGTCCTCTCCCGGCTGGTGCCGGTGGTGGACGAGACGGGGGGCCTGGTGGACCGCTTCGACCGGGCAGGCCTGCTGGCTATCTACACTGACCGGCCCGACCGGGCTCTGGACGCGGCGGTGACCCTGTGTCAGACCCTGCGCCCGGCCCGCCTGGAGGAGGCGGGGGACCGGGATCTGGACTTCCACGTCACTCTCAGCGCCGGCCCGGCCATGATCGGCATTGTGGGCGCGGAGGAGCGGCTGGAGGCCATGACCATCTCGGAGCACACCAGCTTTACCAATTTCCTGCGGCCTCTGGCGGTACGCTACGGGGCCAGCGTCCTCCTCACCGGCAGCGCCGCTGCCCTTATTCCGGATTTTGAGACGCGCTATCACGCCCGCACCATCGGCTTCGTGGAGATGCGCGCCCTGGATCGGCTGGAGCGGCTCTATGACGTGTACGACGGGGATGACGAGACCACCCGCCAGCTCAAGGAGGAGACCCGGGCCCAGTTCGAGCGGGGCGTGGCCCTGTTCTGCTCCCACGAATACTACGACGCCCGCCTGCTCTTCATCGAGGTGCTGAAGAAGCACCGCCAGGACAGGGCGGCCAAGCACTATCTCTATCTCTGCGACACCTACTACCGGGAAGAGAACGGCGGGGACCATCCGGTGTGGCTGGAGCGCTATTGATGGACTTGCAACCAATCAGGAGGTGCCTATGAATCATGAAAAGAACCCGGCCCGGAGCCGGACCATCCTGCGCCTGGGGCTCTGTCTGGCCGCGGCCATCCTCATGACCGGGATCATTCTGGGGGCCTCCTATCTGAATGTATCGGCGGAGCACTATGTGGTGACGCAGCGTCCCGATGAAACCACATACTTTACGGAAGATGGGATTCAGGTATATCCATTCAACGGAATTTCGGACACCGGCGATGTTGACAACTGGCTCTGGGAGGTCCAGTCGCTGACCGTGGGGGAGAATCAGGACACCTATCAGGATGCTGAGGGGAACTGGTATTATCCAATGGATGCAGATTCCTTTACCGTCACACTGAAGGCAGTGGATGACACAACCAGAGAGGGACTTCTGCTGGCGCCCACTTCAGTGGAATCTGCAACGGTAACCTCCTGCACGGTGGAGGAGGGCGGAACCACTCTGGTCATTGAGACGACCACGGGTTTCCCCGCCATTACCAGCATCAAGGCCCGTGAGGTGCCCGACGGAAACGACGTGGTCGAGAATGATACGAATAACACTGACCGGTATTATCACCAGACCGACAGTGGGCTGTTTGAGCAGATGCCGCAGCTGCGCATCGAGGAGCCGATGGTGGACGACTTTGCCCCCGGGCAGCTGTATGAACAGAGTACCGAGGGGACGTCCCTCTTCTACGGCTGGTTTATCCCGGACCAACTGGAATTGACCCTCACCGACGACTATATCTTTATCACGGACGTACTGCCGCAGGTGACGGATTCCCAGGGTGACAATGCCACGGTGGAATTCCGGGACGAGCATACCCTGGTGCTGAGCAGCACCGACTGGACCGGCGTCACCGATGTACAGATCACGGGCCTGAGCACGGCGGCTCTCAACGGCACCGTGTGGGAGGTCACCGGAACGGAGGGCTGGCTCTATCCTGTGGGGGCGGAATTTGCGGACTGGACGGTCATCGCGAACGGGACCATCTACCAGGACGCGGCGGGAAACCAGTATGTCCCCACCGGAACCTACAACCTGACCCTCAAGCGGGAGGGGTACTGGCTGCCCACGGAGGGCACGTCCCTGTACAGCACCCGCTTTGAGAGCGGGACCACCCTCATCTACACCGGCGTCACAGTGACGGAGAGCGGCGGACAGGCCGTCCTTCCCATCACGCCTCCCACCGTAGAGGCGCAGAGTGCGCCGGACGAGAGCAGCCGTTATGCGGCCCAGGGCATGGACGGGGACTGGTATTACAGCCAGGACGGCGCTCTGTTTGAGACCATGCCGGTGCTGCGAATGGAGCGAGTTCCCAATGCGAGCCTCTCCTCCGAAGACCTCTATGGCCTGTATTTTTGGCAGGTAGACGGAAATTACGCCTTTGGCCAGTTTGTTCCCGGCACGACGGTGACACTGACTGCGGCGAGCGGATATGGCTTCGGGCCCGATAACGCGGTTCGGGACTATCCGGATGCGGTTACGGTGACCGACGCCCGGACCATCACCATCGACACCAGCGGCATGGAGGGGAAAGGCGAGGTGGTCATGGACATGGACATCCGGGAGGATATCACTATCACCTTTACCTCCAACGATTACTTCTCCACCTGGGTGGACTACGAGGAGGTCTCCAGCGTCCAGTGGCCGCAGGGCGTGGACCTGGACCTCTCCTTCCACGCCGATTCTGGTCTGTACCAGGTGGACTGGACTACGGCGATCACCGGCGCTACGGTCTCCGTTGCCGACACGGGCGGCGGCCCGGCGGAGCCCCTGGACATCGATCTGACGGTGAATGAATACGGCGACGCTGTGCTCCCCGGCGACGTCCTTACCGGAGACTGCACCATCACCTTCACGGTGCATGAAGATGCTTTCATCCGTCTGGTCACGGTGCCGGAGACGAGCGGGGATGGCTATACCCTGACCTGTACCAGAGGAGCGGTACCCGGTGAGCCGGGCAGCATCTCGCTGCGTCTGACGGTGGACTTTGCATACAGCGAGTCCACCCCGGTGCTGACGCCGCCGGAGGGGTGGTCCATCGACTATATGGGCAATGAGCTGAACGTGTGGTGGTATATCACCATGGACTACGGCGACGGGGAGACTGATCCGGTCCCCGCCGATCCCATGGAGCTCACGGTGGGAGTCTCCGGTATCGTGCCCAACGACCCCGGCGGCGGAGATACCGATGGCGGAGGCGGCGGAGGCTGGGACGATGACGACGATGACGAGACGACTTCCACTCCCGAGCCCTCGCCCAGCCCCTCCATTCGGGTGGAGAATGAGCTGGATGAGGAGGACGCCAGCAGCGACACCAGACTCTGGCCCGCGGGCACGGTGGAGGAGGGGGGCGTCAGCACCACCACCGTCACCGACGAGGAACTGGAGGCCCTGCTGGATCTGGCCCGGAAGCACGCGGAGGACGCCGAGCAGCTGGAGGGCGACGGCTACAAGGAGGGCATCATCGTTATCGAGGACCTGAGCCCTGACAGCGACAATCAGACCTACATCCTGGAGCTGACCGATACTCAGTTCCAGCGCATCTCCGGCGAGGAGTGGGACCGCTTTACGGTGGAGACCCCGGCGGGTTCTATGAGCCTCTATGGGGATACCATTCAGGAGACGGCCCAGCGGGAGGGGGCGGTGTCCTTCACCCTCACCCGTCTGGAGCATGAGGGGCGGCCCGGCGTAGACGCCACCCTTACGGTGGACGGTGAGGAGGTAACCGTATTTACCGAGGCCTACGGAGTGCGCATCTTTGTGCCCTACACGCCGGCGGAGGGGGAGGACACCAACGCCATTGTGGTGGAGTACATCCATGAGGACGGTACCGTGGAGCTGGTCACCGAGTGCTACTACGACCCCACGGCGGGCGGGGTGTACTTCTTCACCACCCACCTGTCCAAGTTCGGCGTGGCCTACCGCCCGGCGGTGTTTGAGGATGTGGGGCCGGACCACTGGGCCAACCCCTATGTGACCTTCCTGGCCTCCCGGGGCGTCATCACCGGCTATCAGGGCGGGCTCTACCGCCCCGACGAGCCGGCCACCCGGGGAGAGTTCCTCAGTCTGCTGACCAGCGCCCTGTCGGTCTCCAATCTGCCCACACGGGCGGTTCAGGTCTACTCCGATGTGCCCACCAGCTCCTATCTGGCCAAGACGGCCAGCTGGGTCTATTTCAATAACCTGGCCGGCGGCACGGTGAGCGGCGGCCTCTTGCGGCCCAACGAGGCCATCACCCGGCAGGACATGGCGGCCCTTCTGAGCAATATCGGCACTGGTGTGGGCCTGCGTCTGCGTTCCCGTGGTCTGGACACGGGGTATACCGACCTGAACGAGGTGGCGGCCTACGCCTCCGGCGCGGTGATCCGCCTGCGGGCAGCGGGCATCCTGGAAATGCCGGACAACTATAAATTCTACCCCAAGAGCACCCTGAACCGGGGGGAGATGGCCCAAATCGTGGCCACTCTTCTGAGCAATCTCTGATTCTCAACGGAGGTGACGCCCATGGAACGACCCTTTGCCTCCCCGGAGGAATATCTGGGGCAGGTGCTGGAGCTGTGCGCTCTGCGCCTGTCCCTGGCGGAGGGAGGGACAGAGGACCCCACCTGGAAGGCCCAGCACCTGGAGCGCACCCTCCGCCGGCGCAGTGAGGCCACCCTGGACGCGGGGGAGGTGGTGCCCCTGGAGTACCTCTTCCGGGCCTACCGGCTTACGGATTTTGAGCGCCACTGCGTCTACCTGGCCCTGGCCCCCGAGCTGGACCGCTCCTTTGAGGGGCGCTATGCCGCCTGCCAGGCCGACCGGACCCGGCTGCCTGAGCTGGAGCTGTGTCTGCGGACCTTCGCCCCACAGCGGGACCGGCAGCTGGCCCTGCTGGCCCGGTGGCACAGCCGGTCCCAGCTGCTGGTGGAGCTGTTCGCCCACGGCTGTGAGACGGCCGAGGGGCGGGGCGACCTGACAGTGGGACTGAAGCTGCACCGCCGCATTGTGGAC